>JANOPI010000414.1:0-9302 GCA_031421755.1 Flavobacteriales bacterium
CATCCGGACAGCCTCGTGCTCGGCCATATCAATGACCTCTGCGCGCGGGCGGTAGGGTTGGGGCACGACGTCTTCAACGTGCTCCGTTCGGCCTGCTTGAACCCGATCGCGCACTACAAGATGCCTGTCGGCCAGTTGCGCGAGGGCGATGTGGCGGACTTCATTCTCGTGCATGACTTGAAGGACTTCCGGGTGAAGCGGACATGGGTGCGGGGGCAAATGGTAGCGAACGAGGGCAAGAGCCTGGTCGCCAGCGTGCCTGCCGCCCGGCCGAACAAGTTCGCATGCTCGCCGAAGCACCCCGATCAGTTCCGCGTTTCGGCGGTTGACGGGGACCTGTTGGTGATCGAAGCGCTCGACGGTCAGCTGATCACCCCGAAGAAGTGGATGCCACCGACCGTTGCGGGCGATGCGTGCGTCCCCGACACGATGAAAGACCTCTTGAAGATCGCCGTGGTGAACCGCTACCAGGACGCCCCCCCGGCCGTGGGCTGGATCACCAACTTCGGATTGAAGTGTGGCGCGATCGCGGGAAGCGTGGCGCATGATTCGCACAACATCGTGGCGGTGGGTACGAACGATGAGGACCTCTGTAAGGCGATCGATCTGGTCATCGCCGAGAAGGGCGGGATCAGTTTGGCACATGGCCAATACAACCGTGTGCTGCCCCTGCCCGTAGCTGGCATAATGAGCGACACTGACGCCCACACCGTGGCCGACGCCTATGCGGCAATGGACCGTGAGGCCAAGGACCTGGGCAGCACCTTGGCCGCACCTTACATGACCTTGAGCTTTATGGCCCTGTTGGTGATCCCACACCTGAAGATGAGCGATCGCGGCCTCTTCGATGCGGACACGTTCCAGTTCTGCTGATAGGCTGGGCCTACAGGTCACCGTCGTGTGTGTGGTTCGGCATCAACGGATCCGTTCGGCCGCCCGCACTACCCACGCGACGGAAACATCGCACTCTTCAGGTTGGTGGCCTGGTCGTGAAGGCACTCAGCGATAGTCGTTAAACCCCTCCCAGGGCATGAGGCATTTGTGTGGACGTCAAGCTGTTGGTCTATTCCCTGTTCCACTAGTCCTCAACAACTTGAATGGACAGCATATTTGGACGATCATGCGGACATATGAGCAGACACATCCTTGGATATCCTTTCGATGGGAGCCGCGTCGCATACCCTATCCGGTCTGGCTTCTGTTGGGCGGCTCGGGCGCGTTGATCCGGACCTTGAACCAGGCCGCTTTGCCGGTTTCGATCGCTGCCGCAACGGACCACGATTCCTTGATGCAAGGCCTGCACGCTCTGGCGGGAATGGAGGGGAATACGCTCAGCGAAAGGCAGGTTATTGAGTCCATGGAGGGTCGACTGAAGCTGACTTCCTCCCAAGCCTACCTCGGTCAGGAGATCCAAAATCTGCTCAAGGCGATACGTTGGACCGAGGACCGATTGCGAGCCGGGGACACCCAGTTCAGCCCATGGAGCCTTCAGCTTTTGAACGCGCAGGTGCTGAAGGGTCTGCCGTGGGACGAAGAAACCGCCCCCGGTGATTACCGCACGGCCGGGCAACATCCGGGAGCACAAGGGGGAGCGCCGGCGGAGGATATCACCCACCTGATCGAGCGCTTGTGCGAGTGGTTGCGCATTGAGCGCTTCACACCCGAACACGCTGAAGAAATTCAGGCCTGTGGAATTATCCGGGCGTTCCTTGGGCAGCTCTACCTGTTGTGGATCCGGCCATTCACGGATGGGAACGTGCGGACCGCATGGCTTGCCACCGGCCAGTTACTGTTGGAAACAGGACTGCCGCCGATCGCTCTGCATCGTCTTATTGCCCATGTCGGCCGTGCCCGGGTGGCTTGGAGCCGGGAGGTCAACTTGGCTGGAAGCGGTCATGGCGATCCGATCCCCTTCTTGGCTTTCATGTCGCGGGCATTGGCCGAATCGCTCAGGGTACTTTCCGCTGAGGTCGAGGAGGAACAGCAGCGCGCCATTCTGGGCGGGCACCTGCGCGAGCTGTTCGGGGCGGACCGCTCTGCGAATGGCGCCCGGCGCCTGCAGTTGCTCATGGCCATCGAAGGGGAAGGAAGCCCTGTACCACAAGCGGGGTTGGCCCGCCTGAATCCGGAACTCGCCATTACGTATGCGCGGCTTGACCGCAAGACACTGCTGCGCGACGTTCATCACTTGCGGGAGATCGGATTGGTCGAAGCGGTCGGTGAAGGCCTCCGGGCGAAAGCCACCCCGATGCGATCCTTCAAGGCCCTGGTAGCCCGCTGAGGGAAAGCCGTTATTCTTGCCTCACGAGCATCAACCCGCACCATGAGCCTCTCCCTCGAACTTCTCTTGGCCGCCCGCTTGGCCCTGCCACTCGAACTGCCCGAAGAGCCTGGCGATACGATCACGCTTGATACGGCGGAATTTGACGAGGAGGCACTCTTCGCGAGTTACTTGGATTCGGTCAACGCCTCATTCAACTATCAACGTGGCACGGTAACGCTGGAGAATGGCGTGGCGTCTCTGGTGCTGCCCGAAGGCTTCAAATTCCTGGGTCAGGAGCAGGGTACGCAGGTGGTGCGCGATATCTGGGGGAATCGGGACGCGGAGGTGATCCTGGGGGTGATCTTCCCGGAGAATGATGACCCGTTCGCTGACAGTTCCTACGCCTACGTTATCCAGTATGACGAAAGCGGCTATGTGGAGGATGGTGACGCGGATGACATCGACTATGAGGAGATGCTTGCCGAGATGCAGAAGGACGAGGCCGAGAGCAACAAACAGCGCGCGACCTACGAAATGGAGCCGATGTACCTGATCGGTTGGGCGGCTCCTCCGTTCTACGACTCTGAAAAAAAGGTGCTGCATTGGGCCAAGGAGATCAAGTTCGGCGACAGCGCGGAAACGAATACGCTCAACTACAACGTGCGCGTTCTGGGCCGCAAAGGCGTGCTGATCCTGAACGCCGTGGCCTCGATGAGCGAGTTGGAACTGGTCAAGCGGCATGTGCCGGAAGTGCTCAGCATCGTCCAGTTCAATGAGGGCTACAAGTACGAGCAGTTCGACAGCAGTGTGGACAAGGTGGCCGCTTACGGCATTGGCGGGCTGGTAGCTGGGAAGGTGCTGGCCAAGGTGGGCATCTTCGCTGGCCTGGCCAAGTTCGGCAAGGTGATCATCTTGGCCATCGGTGCGGCCATCGCCGGTCTCTGGAAGCTCATCAGCGGCCGCAAGAAGAAGGACGAGTCCCTTCCTCCGGCAACGACCTACAAACCCTGATCGCGCAGCTGGACCAAAAGCCGTGAGGCTTGTTCCCGCAGCCGGTCGGGCGTCTCTCCGGCCGTGCGGAGCGCATGCAAAGACCCGGCACCAGCCGATTTGGAGAGCTTGTGTCCGTGCGCATCCGTCAGTAGTGGGTGGTGTACGAAACGCACATCCAGGAACACACGGAGGTTGAGCAGATCGGCGATCTGGAGTTGGCACGCTGTGGAGGGCAACAGATCTTCACCCCGTACGATCAGGTTGATCCCGTATCGGACATCGTCCGCGAGTGAGACCACTTGATAGGAGGGCGAGCCATTGCGCTGGCGCAGGACCGGATCCGGCATCAAAGCCGCGGCATCCAAGGTGTGCGGTTCACGGAACAGTTCCCGAAGAGTAACCTCTCCGTGGCCGGTCGATCGCAGCCGCCATGCGGTGTCCTTTCCGTCGAAAGGCAGATCATCATCCCGACAACCACACCCCGTTGAAAGGCGCCGCGAACAGGTACAGGCGAAGAGCGATCCAACTGACCGCAGCTGATCCAGCATCGCATGCGCCGAATCCAAGCGATCGGTTTGTGACCAATTGAGGTGGAGGTCCTGCACATCCAACGGTCCTTCATCCGGTCGGATCCCCAGCCATTCGAGAGAATCGAAGATGTCCTGGACATATTCCGGTCGAACCCGTTCCACATCCAGATCATCGATCCGCAGCATCAAGGTGCCCTCATGCTCACGTGCGAGCGCATGGGCGAGAAGGAAGTTCACCGCGTTTCCGGCGTGCAGGAAGCCGCTGGGAGTAGGCGCTATCCGGGTGCGGAAGGCCATCCCGTTCATCGGCTGGCCAGCCTTCCGTGTTCCATCCTGTGCCCAGGGCGGGACTTGAACCCGCAAGGCCCTTGCGGACCAAGGGATTTTAAGTCCCTCGTGTATACCATTTCACCACCTGGGCATTAAGCGATACGGCCTCGTGGAAGCTGGCCTGACCGCCCGAAAATAGCGACGCCCCGACTTGTCGGGGCGTCTACTGAGCGAGAAACGGGACTCGAACCCGCGACCCCGACCTTGGCAAGGTCGTGCTCTACCAACTGAGCTACTCTCGCAATGGGGGCGCAAATATAGCGGCGCGCGCTAAAGGAGCAAACGACAATTCGCCACTACCTCAGGCCTTGTTCAGGTTCGTTGCCCGGGCGCCGCTCATCCGTTTGATCTCATTCAACTTCAGCAGGGCCTCCACGGGCGTAAGTGTGTCGATATCGATTCGGTCCAATTGGGTGCGGATACCTTCCAGGGCCGGGTCATCCAATTGAAAGATGCTCAATTGAGGGGAGGCGAGCAGGCCGGACGTATTGGCTTTGGCCACGCGCCTGGGGCCACCGTCAGCCGGCTGGTCCGTTGGTGGGGTGGACGCATCCTCGCCAAGGTCCCCGGCGTGGCTGAGTTCCAGATGGTGCAACACCTTTTGTGCGCGCTCGATCACGGAAGCGGGCATGCCGGCCATGCGGGCCACATGGATCCCGAAACTGCGGTCAGTGCCGCCCGGGACCAGCTTGCGCAAGAAGAGCACCTTGCCGTCCACCTCGCGCACCGCCACGTTCGCGTTGCGGATGCGCGTGTAGCGCTCGGCCATCTCGTTCAGTTCATGGTAGTGCGTTGCGAAAAGCGTCTTGGGCCGGCCCGGATGTTCATGCAGGAATTCCGCGATGGCCCATGCGATGCTGATCCCGTCATAAGTGCTCGTCCCTCGGCCGATCTCATCCAACAGCACCAGGCTGCGATCGGTGAGGTTGTGGAGGATGCTGGCGGTCTCGTTCATCTCCACCATGAAAGTACTTTCACCAGTGGACAGGTCATCCGAAGCTCCTACGCGTGTGAACACCCGGTCCGTGACGCCGATCACGGCGCTTTTCGCGGGAACGAAACTTCCACACTGGGCCATCAGCACGTGCAGCGCGGTTTGCCGCAGCAGCGCGCTTTTGCCGCTCATGTTCGGTCCGGTGATCACCACCATCTGGCGGTCATCCGGATCTAGAATAAGGTCATTGGCCACGTAAGTTTCCCCGGGTGGGAGCAGCTGTTCGATCACGGGGTGCCTGCCTTCGCGCACCTCCATCCTCGCATCATCCGTTAGTCGCGGGCGTGTGTATTTCCAGTTGACCGCCGTGGCGGCATGGCTCACCAGGACGTCCAATTCACTCAGTTGACCGGCGATACGTTGCAGGGCAGCCGTGGTCTCCCGCACTTGTTCCACCACACGGCCAAAGAGTTGCTGTTCGAGCGTGTTGATGCGTTCCTCAGCACTCAATATGCGTTCTTCCAGCCCCTTCAATTCATCGGTGATGTAGCGCTCGGCTCCGGTCAGCGTCTGTTTTCTCACCCACTCCGCAGGTACCTTTTCCTTGTGCGTGTTCCGTACCTCCAGGTAATAGCCGAACACATTGTTGTAGCCCACCTTGAGCGAAGAGATCCCTGTGCGTTCAGTTTCCCGTTGCTGGATACCCAGGAGCAACTCCTTTGCGTGGGTGGTAATGTGGCGCAACTCGTCCAGTTCCGTATCAACTCCGGATCTCACCACCCCGCCTTTGGCGATGTTCACGGGTGCTTCGGGTTCAATGCACTGATCGATATGCACGGCCAGATCCATGGGGATCAGCCAATCCTTGGCTGGGCCGGCCAGGCGCTCATCCGCGGTGGCCAATTCCGAACGCACACGCTCAGCGGCCATGATCGAGCGCCCGAGGTGCAGCACCTCTCTGGGGTGGATCCGTCCCACGGCGGCTTTTCCGGTTAGGCGCTCCAGATCGCCGATGCCGGCCAATGTGCCGCTCAAGGACTCTCGCAGCGTGGGGTGCTCCACCAACGCTTGCACACGTTCATGCCTGTGTTCGATCGCCGCACGGTCCAACAAGGGAAAGAGCAGCCAGCGCTTCAGGGTGCGGGCACCCATTGGTGTATTGGTGCGGTCCATACACTGTAGCAACGTGCGGGCACCTTCGTGTAAAGGGGCCACCAGCTCAAGGTTGCGCACCGTGAACCGGTCAAGCCCCAAGTGCATGCCGGCGTGCAACCGTGCGATGCGGGTGATGTGCCCGAGCCGGTCATGCCGCGTTTCTCCCAAATAGTGGAGCACGGCCCCTGCGGCACGCTGGCCCAAGGGTAATTCCTCGATACCGAACCCTTTCAGGCTGTTGGTTCCAAAGGCCGCGAGCAGCCGTTCCCGCGCAAAGTCCTGGTTAAAGGCCCAATCTTCCAGGGCGAAGGCCGACGTGCGTCCAGCCTCATTGATCACGAAGGGGTCCTGTTCGTTCCGCGCATGGAGCAGCTCGCTGGGCGCGTGCCCGTCCAGGTACTTGCCGATGACGGTCGCATCGTCTTCCCCCACGTGGAACTCACCGGTGGTAACGTCCAGGAATGCCACACCATAGCGGCCTTTTTCGGCGCAAACGGCCGCCAGCCAGTTGTGGCTGCGGTGGTCCAGCACCCGATCACTGAACGCGACCCCCGGGGTCACTACTTCGGTAACGCCGCGCTCTACAATGGTTTTGGCCAGCTTGGGGTCCTCCAGTTGGTCGCAAACAGCTACACGATGGCCCGCCCTTACCAATCGAGGGAGGTAATTGTCCAAGGAGTGATAGGGGAATCCGGCCAGATCCATCAGCGCGGCCCCTCCGTTGTTGCGTTTGGTCAGGGTGATGCCCAGAATACGGCTGGCGGTGCGGGCATCCGCGTCGAAGGTCTCATAGAAATCGCCTACCCGGAAGAGCAGGATCGCGTCCGGGAATTGGGCTTTGATGCGGTTGTACTGGCGCATCAATGGGGTTTCAGCCCCTTGTCCGCTTTTGGCGGCGCGGTTCTTCATCACGTGGATCAGCCTGGTCGAGTGGTCTGACCAGTGGGGAAATTTACCCCGAGGCTCGGCGTATCAGACCTTTGCGTTTTCAACAACCTGTGGAAAGTGATGGACCGGAAGCTAACGATGGAGGAATTGGGCCGGGTCGACGTCCAGGCGTTCAAGGCCATGCCCAAACGTGCCGTCCGGGTGATCCTGGATGATGTGCGTAGCCGACACAACGTAGGTGCGATCTTCAGAACGGCCGATGCCTTCGCATTGGAAGGGCTCATCCTGTGCGGGTTCACCCCATGCCCACCGCACCGCGAGATCGAAAAAACCGCATTGGGCGCGAGTTCTACGGTGCCTTGGGTACACCGGGCAACTGCCTTGGAGGCGCTCCAGGAGCTCAAAAAGGAAGGGTATGTGGTCATCACGGTAGAGCTGACCGCAGGGGCGGTTCCACTAGAAAACTGGCATCCACCGGCCGCTGGACGGCTGGCCATGGTCTTCGGGAACGAACTTTATGGGGTTTCTGATGAGGTGGTTGCCGCCTGTGACGGGTGTGTGGTGATCACCCAAGAAGGAACAAAACACTCACTGAATGTGGCTGTTTGTGCCGGGATCGCGCTTTGGCAGGTCTGCAAAGGCCTCAGCAGGTAGTTTGAACAGAAGGCAACTCTTCGGCAGGTTGTGAGTCTTCGATGAAACAGCAGGGCCGAACGAGCGTACAAGGCCCACTCTTCTATATTTGGCACCCTACCGAAAGCCCACCGTGCGCCTGAAGGAACGTTTACCCTACCTCTTCTTGCTGTTTTTGGGCTTGGTGGTACTCCCTGCGCAAGCCCAGTATTTCCGCAACAGCGGCTATTGGAAGACCCATCGCGGCGAGGTGATGATCGGCCTCGGCATGTCGAATTTTCTGGGGGAGCTGGGTGGCCGGAACCAGATCGGGTCGCCCTTTGTGTGGGATCTGGAGTTCAGCCAGACCAAGCCTGCGGTCAGTTTGGGCTACCGATATCACACGGCCGAGAAGCAGGCATTGCGTGCCAACCTCACCTATGGCATCCTTGCAGGAAACGACAATTTGACCACCGAGGAGTTCCGTCAGGACCGGAATCTGAACTTCAAGACGGACGTTTTCGAGTTCCAGCTCTGTTATGAGTTCCACCTGTACAAGGAGGAGCTTGGACACATTTATGACTTGCGAGGGGTGAAGGGCACGAAGAGTTCGAGGGTAGGTCTTTATCTGTTCGCGGGCGTCGGTGGTTTCTATTTCGACCCGAAGGCGCAGCTGAACAACGCGTGGGTAAAACTGCGTCCGCTGGGTACGGAAGGCCAAGGGTTGGAGGCGATCGAGGTTGGTGATAAAGTGGTAGGCGGAGGGGAGATCTACACCCAGTACCAGTTCTGCATCCCCATGGGGATCGGTTTGCGCAAGGCCTTGAGCAAGCAATGGAGCGGTGGCTTGGAATTGCAATACACCAAGACTTTCACTGATTACATCGATGATGTGAGCGGCGATTATTACGACAATCAACTCTTGGAGGACGCGCATGGCACCGTAGGAGCCTATTTGGCCGACCCGAACTTGGGGGCCTTCTCCGGCGGTGGACGTCGGCCTATCGGTGACCAACGTGGCGATCCGACCGACCTGGACGCATACCTCTTCCTGAAAGCCCAGTTCCACTACAAGCTCTACAAGTACAAGACGCAGGGCGGTCACAAGTACCGTACCCGCATCCGCAGGCAGAAGATCGTGTTCTAAGCATGATCGCGCCCGGAGGAAAAGGCCCTGCTGTCAGCAGGGCCTTTTCTTTGTCAGCATGAGCGCCGTTCGTCGCTGGGTGCGGTTGTGTCTAGCTGGTGCACTTCTCACTCCGGGTGTGTTGCTTGTGCTGAGCGGGTTCTTTGGCTGTGGGATCATACTGGTTCATTCGTTCCGCGAAGACCAGATACCAAGCGTTTGGCCCAAGCCTGAAGATGCGTGGTTGTGGGGCTTGGCCAGCTTGGCAGCAGTGGTCTCGGGTGTTGCGCTGCTGTTCAAAGGGGCTAGTATCCTGCAGCGCATTGGTAACCGTCGGTCCTGAAGCCAGCGGGACACATCCGAACGTTCGCTGATATGGCAAAGGCCTGAGATCCAACTCCCTGATCGATCGAATGGGAGTGCGTCGCTTTCGGATCGTTGTTCGTGAACAGGTGTGGATAGCCTTGCTCC
>JANOPI010000415.1:0-1714 GCA_031421755.1 Flavobacteriales bacterium
CTCACCATGAGCAGCATGAACGTGATCGCTGGCGAATTGGACGCGTAATGAGCGTACCTTAGAAGGACCAAGTGCATCCCCATGAAAGGCGTTAGCATCCTGTACGACGAATCGCGGCATCGTCGCTTCATCCAGATCGACCTGAACGAAGTTGATCGGGACAACGAGACCATCGAGGACCTCTTCGACCTGATCATCGCCGAGACACCGGAAGAGGGCGAGTCGATCTCCATGGAAGAAATGAAGAAACTCTTGAAGGAAGACGGAAAGCTCTGATGTACACGGTTCGCTTCAGCCCACGCGCCCAACGAGACCTGCGAGGCCTACCAGCACAGATCGTTCAACGGATACTACCACGGATCGAAGAACTAGCCACGGAACCTCGACCTCAAGGCGCAAAGAAGCTCAGTGGAACACAACACATTTGGCGGATCAGGATCGGGGACTATCGCGTGATCTATCTCGTGGAAGACACCATCAAGCTCGTCGAGATCCGGAAAGCAGGACATCGCAAGGACATTTACCTCTGAAGCACTCCACGTAGGTCCGTTCCACTTTCTTTGCACTGCGCATGTCAGCTCGCACACGACCCATCACCACCACGGCCGGCACCAAGCCTTTCGACTTCAGCGACGCCGCATTGGCCGAGTGCAAGGCCACCATGGCCCGCTACCCCGAAGGCCGTAGCAAAAGCGCGCTGATCCCCATCCTGCACATCGCGCAGAGCGAGAACGACGGCTGGCTCAGCGTGAACGCGATGGACGCCGTGGCGCAGGTCATGGGTCTTCGCCACATCGAGGTGTACGAAGTGGCCAGCTTCTACAGCATGTTCAACCTGCACCCGGTGGGCACATACGTGCTTGACGTCTGCCGGACCACCCCATGCATGTTGCGTGGCAGCGACGACCTGATCACGCACCTCGAGAAGAAGCTCGGCATCCACGCGGGCGAGACCACCAAGGATGGCATGTTCACCTTGAAAAGTGTGGAATGCCTCGGCAGTTGCGGCACCGCGCCCATGCTGCAATGCGGCGCGCAGTACCACGAGGACCTGACGATCGAGAAAGCCGATGCGTTGATCGATCAACTGCGCGCACGGAATTCACGGACCAATTACACGGACCGATGAGAGCGCAGTTCGTAGTTGTCAGTTGTCCGTCTGCCGACCTTGCTGCTGCAAGCAGCGCGCATTCCTCTGCGTTCTTCCCAGCCGCTTGCGGCTCTCTGCGTCGCGTTCCCTCTGCGTCTCTGCGCCTCTGCGGTGAAATGAGCTTGTATTCCACTTCGCATCTCCGCGGTTCAAACACATTCTGTTCCTGATGAGCCGCAAACTCCTCTTCGAGCACATCGACAAACCCGGCATCCGTGGGCTGGAAGGCTATCGCGCGAACGGTGGATACCGCAGCGTCGAGAAGGCGCTCAGGACCATGAGCCCCGAGGCTGTTCTGGAAGAAGTGAAGAAGAGCGGCCTGCGTGGTCGCGGTGGCGCAGGTTTCCCTACGGGCATGAAGTGGAGCTTCCTCGCGAAGCCCGAAGGCGTGGCCCGCTACCTGGTGGTGAACGCTGATGAGAGCGAACCGGGCACCTTCAAGGACCGCTACTTGATGGAGCGGATCCCGCACATCCTCATCGAGGGGATGATCACGTCGAGCTTCGCCATGGGCGCGAACACCAGCTACGTCTACATCCGCGGGGAGTATTTCTACGTCGCCCG
>JANOPI010000416.1:0-12038 GCA_031421755.1 Flavobacteriales bacterium
GCACGCTTTCCGCCCGAAGCCACATAGGCCATGCGCGACGCTTCCGGGTGGAAGATGGATGAACCCACTCCCACCAGACCCACGGCGATAAGAATGGTCATGAACGTCGATGCCCATGCCAGGGCCAGCAAACCGATCAACGTGAAGGCCATCCCGCCCACCAACGCGAACGGCTGTGGCTTCCGGTCCGTCCAATGCCCAACCAAGGGCTGAAGGATCGACGCCGTGAGCTGGAAGGTGAGCGTGATCAGCCCGACCTGAGCGAAGCTGAGCTGGAACGAACCCTTCACCACCGGGTAGATCGCCGGGATCAGGGATTGGATCGTGTCGTTCAGCAGGTGGGAGAACGCGATGGCGAAGAGCACGGAGTATGCTGTGCGTTCGGCGACATGTCGCGTTGTTGGGACGAGGGGAACAACCTCTCCTTCGAGAGAGGCTCCGTTTGATGTGGGTTGCCCAGCGCCGTTCAAAGCGGGCGAAAGCTACCGTGTGCCCTCGGGACGGATATGCTCACTCCCTCAGGGTCTCACGAAGTGGACCCTGAGGTACTCGGATGTGAAGAGCATGGAACCTCAGGGTCCCGATCCTCATGAACGCACAGCACGGTTGCGGTGACCCTGAGGGAGATTGGGGAGTTTGATGTGAAGAGCCTCGAACCTCAGGGCCCCGATCCGCTTGAGTGCACAGTACGGTCGGGGAGACCCCTGAGAAAGAATCAGCGGGAAGCAGGTAACCCGAACGTCTACTGCTTTCCGGATAGGGCCCTATTCGCAGCGGCGGCCATCCAGCGTGGCAGGCGGAACCACACGAAGATCAGAAATACGCATGCCATTGATGTGACCAAGCTATCGGCTGCATGGTCCTTGTCGATGGCGACCAAAAGATCACGGGAGCGCAACCATTTGGCCGGGACATCGACCCCACCAGCATATCGATCGCGATCCCGTTTGTCCACGAGAAGGGTGCGTTCTTGGCCTTGGAAGGCGACTAATATTCGCGCCGAGCCGCCTTTCACACTCGCCGAAAGGGATTCGTTGTTGACTACCCGGACTATCACGGATTCTCCACGAAGGTTCGCCCACCATCGTTGTCCATTTGACCAAGTCGAGATCATCAGGCCTATAGCCAGGACCGCAACCAATAACCTCGGGATGATGACCATCAGGATACCACAGACCGAATGACAGAGCCTACGCCCCCACCGTCTCCAACTCCTTGCTCACCTTCTTGAAGAGCCCTTGGAGCACATTGCCGGGTCCGACCTCAACGACTTTTGTCGCACCATCGGCGAGCATGTTCTGCATGGTCTGTGTCCAGCGCACGGGCGCGGTGAGCTGAGCGATGAGGTTGGCCTTGATGCGCGCTGGATCGGTATGCGCGCGGGCATCCACGTTCTGGTAGATGGGACAGCGGGGATCCACGATCGGCGTGTAGGCGATGGCCGTGGCAAGCTCGGCGCGGGCCGGTTCCATCAGCGGGCTGTGGAAGGCACCACCAACGGGCAGCATGAGCGCGCGTTTCGCACCGGCGGCTTTCAGCGCTTCGCAGGCGGCGGTTACGGCCTCAATGCTTCCGCTGATCACCAGTTGGCCTGGGCAGTTGTAGTTCGCGGCTACTACCACACCGGGAACATTCGCGCACACCTCTTCCACGTTCGCGTCTTCCATGCCGAGGATCGCGGCCATCGTTCCGGGCTGTGCATCGCACGCTTTCTGCATCGCGTTGGCGCGCGCAGCCACCAGTTTCAATCCATCGGAGAATTCCATAGCGCCCGCCGCGACGAGCGCACTGAACTCACCGAGCGAATGCCCTGCGACCATTGCGGGTTGGAACGCGTCGCCCATCACCTTGGCCCTGATCGCGCTGTGGAGGAAGATGGCTGGCTGGGTCACGTTGGTCTGCTTCAGGTCATCTGCTGAGCCGTTGAACATCACCTCGGTGATGGCGAAGCCGAGGATGTTGTTGGCATGCTCGAAGAACACGCGGGCATTGGCATCGCTCTCATAAAGCTCCTTCCCCATGCCGGGGAACTGGCTGCCTTGGCCGGGGAAGACGTATGCGGTCATGGGGATTCGGTTGTCTGTTGTTGATGGTCGGTTTTCGGGCTGCCGACGGAGTGCGAGACGAATATCGGACACCTCCCGCTACGCCAGGTCACTTCTGACAGGTCTATCGCCAACATGCGCACGGGCAAAGCACTCCATCGCTTGCCAGCTCCGCCCAGGGGTAGAACCGAACACGGACAACCTTCAATGCAGCTTGGAGCTGATCAGCTTGATGAACTCTTCCCGCGAGCGATGGTCACTCAGGAAGATGCCCGTAAAGGCCGATGTGGTCGTCACACTGTTCTGCTTCTGAACGCCACGCATGCGCATGCACAAGTGATCGCACTCCATCACCACGGCAACGCCGAGCGGTTTCAAGGTCTTGTGGATGCAATCACGGATCTCATTGGTAAGCCGCTCCTGCACTTGCAATCGGCGGGCGAACGCGTCCACAACACGGGGTATCTTGCTGAGGCCCACAATGCGCCCGTCAGGGATATAGGCCACATGCGCTTTTCCGAAGAAGGGCAACATGTGATGCTCGCACAAGGAGTACACCTCGATGTCCTTCACGATCACCATCTGACTGTATTTTTCGTGGAAGAGCGCCCCCTCCATGATGGCGGCGGGGTCCAGATCGTAACCGTGCGTCAGGTATTGCAACGCCTTTGCGACGCGTTCAGGGGTCTTCTCCAACCCTTCGCGGGTGGGATCCTCCCCAATGCTCTTCAGGATATCCCCATAATGCGCACCGATGCGCTCGATCGTCCGATTGTCATAGTTGTCCACCCGCGAGTAGCCTCCCACTCCATCGGCTGCCTTCACGGCGGGCATTGCCTTGGCCGCAGGCCTTTTCTTGGCCATGCCGGGCAATTGTGGTTTGTTCTTCATGGGCAGGACAACACGCAGGGTGCGGCAGTGTTCACAGCTATCGTGTGGCGGTGTGGGCGGGCCCGAAGTACTCGACGTGGTTGTTCTCCGTCTCCTGCACTTTCACGCAGTGCAAGGAACAACCCAGCGCAGCTACGGCGTGCTCCAACTGCTCCCAGATGGCGATGGCCAAGTTCTCCGTGCTGCTCAAACGACCTTGCATGAAGGGCACGTCCAGGTCGATGTTCTTGTGGTCCAAATGCTGAACGACATGTTCATGCATCGCTTGGCCGAGCTTGGAGAGGTCCACCACAAAACCGGTTTCCGCTTGTGGTTCACCCTTTACGGTTACCCAAAGCTGATAATTGTGCCCGTGCCAGTTCGGGTTGGAACATTTGCCAAAGGTGGCCATGTTCTTCTCCGCGCTCCAATCCGGGCGGGCAAGTTTGTGGGCGGCGCTGAAGCGCTCGCGACGGGTGATGTGTACAAGGGCCATAAGAGCTGCGAATGTAGGGGGTCGGTTGTCGGTTGCTTCTGCTGACGCCATGGCTGGTTGTCGGTTGTCCGGCTGCCGACACGCGATCTCTCTCTTGAACCCTGAACCATGCCCCGCACATAGCCGGACAGCCGAGAAGCGACCGCCGACAACCATCTTTGACGCATGATCATCGTCACCGGCGCGGCCGGGTTCATCGGAAGCTGCCTGGTGGGAGAACTGCTCCGCGCGGGGTATGCGGACATTGTCGCAGTGGATGACTTCTCCCGCCCCGACAAGGCACGCAATCTGGAAGGCAAGAAGCTCACGGCACGCGTTCACCGGAACGAATTCCTCGCTTGGCTGGATGCGAACGAGAACCAGGTGCAGTTCATTTTCCACCTGGGCGCGAAGACGGACACCACGCTTTTCGACAAGTCCATCTTCGATGAGTTGAACGTGCGTTACAGCCAGCAGGTATGGGAGCGCTGTGTGCGCTATGGCATCCCGCTCGTGTACGCTTCCTCCGCCGCCACATATGGCGGTGGGGAACAAGGCTACATGGATGACGCTTCAACCATCGCTTCGTTGAAACCATTGAACCCCTACGGCGACAGCAAACAGGAATTCGATATGTGGGCCCTGGCGCAAACCACGAAGCCTTACTTCTGGGCAGGCTTGAAGTTCTTCAACGTGTATGGTCCGAACGAGAACCACAAGGGGCGTATGGCGAGTGTGGTGTTCCACGCGTTCAACCAGATCAGCGCATCAGGCGGCATGAAGCTCTTCCGCAGCCACCGGCCAAACTACAAGGACGGCGAACAACTGCGCGACTTCGTGTACGTGAAAGATGTGTGCGCTGTGTGCCTATTTCTGTTGGAGCACCGGAAGAACAGCGGCATCTACAACCTGGGCAGCGGCGAAGCGCGCAGCTTTCTCGATCTCGCCCGCTCCACGTTCGCGGCGATGGACAAGCCCGAGAACATCCGGTTCATCGATACGCCTGCTGATATCCGGGACAAGTACCAATACTTCACCGAGGCGCGGATGGAGAAACTCCGCTCGGCCGGTTTCTCCTCCCCGTTCACCACGTTGGAAGCGGGTGTAGCGGACTACGTGAAGACCTACCTGGTGCCTGACGCGCGCCTGTGATGGTGCCGCGCCTCAAGCACTGAGGGACGTGGCCATCTCCCCATGCTCGATGCGGTCGCGCATCATAAGAAGCTCATCGCGCACATGTTGCAAGCGCTGGATCACTTCGTGGACGCGCGCATCCGGGAGTTGTGGCGTAGTGGTCGGCTCATCAACCTTCTTCGCCGCGCGCAACTGGTCTTTTGCGCCTTGGATGGTGAAGCCACGTTCCTTCAGAAGCACATGGATCCCCTGGATCTTCGCGATGTCGTCCTTGGTGTAAAGGCGATCGCCCTTGCCTGTGCGCTTCGGGCGCAGCACACCGAATTCCTTCTCCCAGTAACGCAGGAGCGATGTGTTCACTCCGAGTTGCTCGGCGACCTCGCCGATCGTCCAATAGATCCGTTCGATCGTCTTCTCCTTCAGCGGCATGTCCGGTGGTCCTCGTTCACGTTCATGTTCTTTCCAGGAGAGCGCGACGAATGTAACTCAGTCGAACGATTGTGTGGCGTTACGGGACATTTCGATCATGCGCGCATACTCATCCGGGGTAAGGCTGTTGAACAGATAGTTGGCGGGATCCACTGGCGTACCGGCCTTATGCACTTCATAGTGCAGATGTGGTGCGGCACTCAATCCGGTGTTCCCGGAAAGTCCCACAAGATCCCCTCGCTTTACGCGCTGCCCCACGCGCACCTTCAACTGGCTGAGGTGGGCATAAAGCGTCTCATAGCCGAATCCATGGTCCACGACCACATGCATGCCGTAGCCATTGGTACCATATTCCGCGTAGGTCACACGGCCATCCCCTGAGGCGCGGATACCGGTGCCCACGGGCGCGGTGAAATCCAGGCCTTGGTGCATCTTCATGATCTTGTAGATCGGATGCAGGCGCTCGCCGAAGCCGGAGCTCACCTGTGTCTTCTCGTTCGGTATGGGTTGGATACTGGGAATGCTGGCCAGCAACTCCTGCTTGCGGATGGCCAGGCCCGCCACTTCATCGAACGAAACGCTTTGCACGTACAGTTGTTTGGCGATGCGGTCCAGCCTTTTCCGCGTAGCGATCACCAGGTCTGCGCTGGCGTAACCGTCGAGGTCCTTGTAGCGGTTCACCCCACCGATCCCCGCTTGCCGCACCGTACTGGGGATGGGATCCGCCTCAAAGATCACACGGTACACATTATCGTCACGCCGTTGCACATCGTACAGTACATTCTCGATCTCCGAGAGCCGCTTGTTCACCAATTCATACTGTACGGCGAGCTGCTGGTTCTCCCGCTTGAGCGATGCCTCTTTGGGGGAATCAACGAACTGGAATGCGAGGAAAATGCCGATGACCCCCACCAGCAGGCCCGGGATCAGGGCGATCAGCGTGCGCTTGGTCTTGTGCCAACCGCTTACACGGATGCGCTCGAAATTGAGCGTCTCGGAGTTGAAGCGGTATTTGAGTTCGGCCATGGCTTGGTGACCCGTCAGCGGAATGCGAATGTAGCCGCCGCCCCACCTCTACCTTCGCGGCCCTTTCGCGAAACCGTTAAAAAAGGCGGTTGGCGCGATCAGCCTCAACAACATGACCTCCCGCGAGATCCGCCAGCAGTTCCTCGATCACTTCGCCAAGCATGGCCACACCATTGTGCCCAGCGCGCCGATGGTGGTCAAAGACGACCCCACCTTGATGTTCACCAACGCGGGGATGAACCAGTTCAAGGACCTCTTCCTCGGCAACCGTCCAGCCCAGCACAAGCGGATCGCGGACACGCAGAAATGTCTGCGCGTTTCCGGCAAGCACAACGATCTGGAAGAAGTCGGCATCGACACGTACCACCATACGATGTTCGAGATGCTCGGCAACTGGAGCTTCGGCGATTACTTCAAAAAGGACGCGATAAACTGGGCGTGGGAACTGCTCGTGGACGTGTACGGCATTGACAAGCAGAACATCTACGTCACCTACTTCGGCGGTGATGAGAAGGACAAACTTCCTGCGGATACCGAAACGCGCGAGCTGTGGAAGCAGTTCATGCCAGAGGAACGCATCCTGCCATTCAGCCGGAAGGACAATTTTTGGGAGATGGGTGACACAGGCCCGTGCGGTCCCTGCACCGAGATCCATGTCGATGTGCGCACAGCGGAAGAGAAGGCGCAGAAGCTCGGTCGGGAACTGGTGAACAACGACCACCCGCAGGTGATCGAGATCTGGAACAACGTGTTCATGCAGTTCGAGCGCAAGGCTGACGGCTCGCTGCACACATTGCCCGCGCAACATGTGGACACAGGCATGGGTTTCGAACGCTTGTGCATGGTGCTGCAAGGCAAGCGCAGCAACTACGATACGGATGTGTTCCAGCCGCTGATCCAAGCGATCGCAAAGCTGTCCGGCAAGAAGTACGGTGTGGAAGAGAAAGCGGACATCGCCATGCGCGTGATCGCCGACCACCTGCGCGCGATCTCCTTCGCCATCGCTGATGGACAGCTGCCGAGCAACACGGGCGCAGGCTATGTGATCCGTCGCATCCTTCGTCGTGCGGTGCGGTACGGCTACAGCTTCCTCGGGTTGAACGAGGCGTTCATCCACACGTTGGTGAAGGACCTCTCCGCGCAGATGGGGGATCAATTCCCTGAACTGCGCAAACAAGGTGCGCTGGTGGAGAACGTGATCCACGAAGAAGAGAAGGCGTTCCTGCGCACCTTGGAGCAAGGCACCAAACGTTTGGAGCAAATGCTCTCGGAGGTGCCTGCCGGTTCGAGCGGAGCCGAGAACAAGGGAACGATCCCCGGTGATCGCGCCTTCGAGCTCTTCGATACATACGGCTTCCCGATCGACCTCACGCAATTGATGGCCCGCGAACAAGGCCGCGATGTCGACATGACCGGCTTCGAAGCCGAACTTAAAAAGCAGAAAGACCGCAGCCGCGCCGCCACGGCCGTCACCACCGGAGATTGGACGGAACTCGCGAAGGGTGAGACCGTATTCGTTGGCTACGATGAACTGAGCTGTGAGGCTCGCATACTCCGTTACCGGAAGGTCAGCGGCAAGGGCGGCGACCAGATACAAGTTGTGCTGAACCGTACACCTTTCTATGCGGAAGGCGGCGGACAGGTGGGCGACCAAGGATGGTTGATCAGCGGTGACGAAAAGATCGCCGTTACGGACACGAAACGCGAGAACCAGTTGATCGTCCACTTCTGCAAGTCATTGCCGAAAGATCCGGGCGCTCCGCTCACTGCGCAAGTGGATGGTGATCGCCGCAAGCTCACGCAGCGCAATCACACGGGTACGCACTTGCTGCACCACGCGTTACGCAAAGTGCTCGGCACGCATGTGGAGCAGAAGGGTTCGCTCGTTGCGCCCGATCGCCTGCGTTTCGACATCAGCCACTTTGCGAAAGTCACGAGCGAAGAACTGGCGGCCGTTGAGAGCGAGGTACGAAGCATGATCTCGGCCGACCTCGCCTTCGAGGATCACCGCCGGCTGCCGATCGCGGATGCGAAAGCCATGGGCGCGATGGCGCTGTTCGGTGAGAAGTACGGGGACGAGGTGCGGGTGGTGAAATTCGGTTCGAGCCTGGAGCTTTGCGGCGGCACACATGTCCCGCGCACGGGCGAGATCGGTCTGTTCCGCATCGTGAGCGAAGGAGCGTTGGCCGCCGGTATTCGCCGGATCGAAGCGATCACGAGCATGGAAGCTGAACGCTACATCAACGAGCGCTTGGAAAAGCTGGAAGAGGTGAACGCGCTGCTGAAGCACCCGACCGATCTGGTGCAAACGGTGAAGCAGTTGGTGGAGCAGAACACGGCGCTCGCCAAGGAAGTGGAGAAAGCGGGCAAGGAGCGGGTCAATGCGCTTTTCGGCTCGCTGCCTTCCACAGCCAGGACCATTGGAGACGCACGCTTGATCGCGACAGAAGTGGAATTGGACGCCGGGGGCATGAAGGACCTTGCCTTCCGCATGCGTGAAGACCATAAGGACCTGTTGCTCGTTCTGGGTGCCCGCCACGAGGGCAAGGCCTTGCTGGCCGTTATGGTGGGAGACGACCTGCAGACGTCACGCGGCATGAAAGCCACGGACGTTATCAAACACCTGGCCTCGGAGATCCAAGGCGGCGGCGGCGGACAGCCGTTCTATGCCACTGCAGGCGGTAAGGATCCTTCGGGGATCGGGCGGGCCTTGCTGAAGGCAGCGAGCTTACTGGGTTAAGCCAGACTCGGACGCGGCGCATTGGGCTGCGTACCCACCCCCTTCCCATAAACGGGACCTACGTAGTGCGTGTCGTAGCTCATGCCCAGGTTCAGGATGTATAGCCCGTTGAGCAAGACCACGAGCACGTAGTCGATAACGGTGCGCTTACCGAAGCTCTGGGCCGTTTCGATCCAGACCTTGATCACCAGGTAGATATTGTAGCCGGGGATCAGGAAGAGCAGCAGATGGCTTGCCGGCCGCCCCACGATCTTCAGGTAGTTGATCTGGCCCAGAATGGGCACCATGCATGTCCACCCGGGTTGGCCAGCCTTATCAAAGAGGCGCCATTGGGCCACTACGCCCACCAGGACGAAGAAGCCGAGGATGTACCACATCGCTTCACCGAAGCGGCTGAAAAAGAAGTCGTAGATGCCTGTCAAATGTTCCATTTGCCGAGGGGTTTAGGTCCGGGCGTGACGAATCCTTGCCGATTCATGTAAAGAGACGGCGCAAGGTGACGCCGGTTGCCTGCATGGAACGGGAACGCGTGGTGTTCATTATCCACCAACCGATGAACAGTGCCATCTGCTCGGGCAACGGTCGAAAGCTACCGGTGGGCGGCCTTCAAGAAAGGGGTGAAAAAACACGCTTGCCGGATCGGTCGAAGAAGCTACCTTCGCAGCCCATTTCGCAGGACCTATGTACGCCATCGTCGATATCGCCGGCCAGCAATTCAAGGTAAAGGCAGGCCAGAAGCTGAAAGTTCACCGCATGGAAGCCGAGGAAGGCAAGCATGTGGAGTTGGGCAACGTGTTGCTCGTAAGCAACGGGAACAGCATCAGCGTGGGCACTCCCACAGTTGACGGTGCGCGCATCGCTGCCAAGGTGCTGAGCCACGGCAAAGGCGATAAGGTGCTGGTTTTCAAGAAGAAGCGCCGCAAGGGCTACAAGAAAATGAACGGCCACCGCCAGTACCTTACTGAGTTGTGGATCGAGAGCATCCTGGGCAAGGGCGAGAAATTCGACGCCAGCAAGAGCACGGCACCGAAGCCACATGTGGTGGTGGCTGAGCGTCCGAAAGCGGTACGTGCCCCGAAGGCAGCTACTGAAGTAGCAGAGAAAAAGGCTCCCGCCAAGAAGGCACCGGCAAAGAAGGCCGCCCCCAAGAAAGCAGCAACCAAGAAGTAACACCTCAAATCCTCGGTTGCTCTGCACCCTGCGGCTTACGCCCCCGGCGTTGCTCGGTGTGACATTCCAGAGCAGCCCCAAAGCAAGACCCGACCAGCCATGGCACACAAGAAAGGTGAAGGCAGTACCCAGAACGGCCGCGAGTCACACTCGAAACGTTTGGGCGTGAAGATCTTCGGCGGCAGCGTGGCCATTGCCGGCAACATCATCGTTCGCCAGCGCGGAACCAAGCATCACCCGGGCCGCAACGTCGGTATCGGTGTGGATCATACGCTGTACGCGTTGACCAACGGTGTGGTGGAGTTCCGGCGCAAGCGCGACGACAAGAGCTACGTGAGCGTAGTTCCTGCGGAAGCCGCGAAGAACTGATTTCAGAACTATCGTTCGAAAGCCCTTCCACCCACGGTGGAGGGGTTTTTCATTCTCCGGCCAAATGATCCTTGGCACGGGCCGCATAAAATCCGCCGCGGTCCACGACAGCATTCAACAAGGGAAGGGCCTCTTCCTTGCCCCGGGCGCGCTCCACGGCCAAGGCGAGGTACCACTCCGCCTCTTCGATGAACGTGTCCACTTCATGTTGCCGCGCGACTTCCAACAGCCCCGCCGAACGCTGGAAAAGCCCCAGATCATAGCAGCAAAGCCCGGCATAGAACAGCGCGTTCACGTCCTCAGGATACTCTTCCAGAACAACGAACAGATCCTCCAAGCACCCTTGTCGGTCGCCACGGGAGAATTTGCCCATGGCTATTTTGAAGTAGCGGTCGTACGGCACGGCATATTCTGTCGGGCGCGCCGCCGACCGGGCTTCCGCGTCGCTGAAACGCGCATCAACGGACCCATTGGCCAGTTCAAGCACGGGATCGATCGCATAAAGTTCCTGCGGATGCACGAGTTTCAGATCGAAAAAGAACAGGAGCTTCCGTGAAGGCGCTGGCACCGGGACCGCGTTCGGCTTCTCGACGTCCATCGGCGAGGTCTGCACCTGCCCCACCGGCCGTGCGTCCACATGTGCGGGAGGCTGCTCGCGAACTACCACATCCAAAGTATCCACCGGCACCACGAAATGGTCGGCACCCCGATAGGCGGACATCAACGACTCGGGCAACGCAGTGGCCTGCGCCACCTCCTGCGTG
Source organism: Flavobacteriales bacterium (assembly GCA_031421755.1). Lineage (GTDB taxonomy): Bacteria > Bacteroidota > Bacteroidia > Flavobacteriales_F > PHOS-HE28 > PHOS-HE28. Next base: position 11,023 of record JANOPI010000416.1, read on the forward strand.
AACGCCGCCTGCTGGGCAGGGGTAACGGGAATTGCGACCGGTTCCGGCACAAGAACCATGTTCGGCAGGATCGGCTCAGGCCGCTCAACACGCCAGAAGGCGATCACCAGCGCGATCAGGGTAACGCCTGCGATCATCCAAGTACGCGCTCCGGAACCCGATGCGGAGGGCCGTGTTTTGTTCAAAGCAACGAGTTCTGCGATCGCACCCTGCATATGCAGGCCTTCGACCGCATCGCGCAGCAGTGGATCCGATTCCATACGGCGCTCCACATGGTGCCGCTCGGCCGGGGAAAGTTCCCCACGCACGTAGCGTTCCAGCTGCTCGCGGCTGAGTGTTCCGCTCGGCGTGAAGGGGTTATCGGTCTTCATGGTCGCCATCGCGTTCAAGTAGTAGGCGCAGGTTGCGGCGCCCGTTCTGGATATGGCTGCGTACATGTTCCACGGTAAAACCCGTGCGCTCGGCCGTCTGTTGGTAGCTGTTCCGCTCCAGATAGAAGAGCCGGATACAGGTCTGTTGTGCGTCCTTCAATTCACGGATCGCCGTTTCGAGCCGTTGCAAAGTGGCCTCATGCAGAATGGCATCGTCGTTCACATCCGCCGGCGCGGCGATGAACGCTTCATCCAAGCGCATCTCCGGATCATGCTTGCGCAGGATCATCAAACACCGATTGCGCATCACGGTATGTATCCACGGCCTGAATGAATCCACCTCGTGCTTGCCCAGCAGTCCCGGCAGCGAAGCGAACACCTCGATCACCTGATCCTTCGCGCGCTCGGCATCCTTCAGGTACTTCATACCTACGCCGAACAACAGGTGCGCGTACCGGTCCCACAACGCGGCGAGCGAGGACTGTTGGCCGCTCTTCACGTGCGCCACCAGGTCCTCGTCGCTCAAGTGTTCTATGGTCTTCCGCCGGAGGAACATCGGGGTTGAAGATCGCTGACGAACCCGGGTTGGAGATCTATGGAGTTGGAGAGTTGGAGAGTTGCAGCCTTCATGGTGCAACTCTCCAA
>JANOPI010000417.1:0-2823 GCA_031421755.1 Flavobacteriales bacterium
TCGCATCGATCACCGCCATGTTGGCCACCCCACTGATGAGCTTGCCCTTCAATCCTTCTTCCGGAAGCACTTCGAGCTGTAAACCCGAATAGCCCATGGCGAAGAGGACGTCTGCGCGCTGGTCGTTCCCGTTGATGGCCATCGTCAGTTCCCGGATGCGACCCTCCACCGGTGAAGCCTTCAGCATGTCCTTGGTCAGTGATCTGAACGGCACGAATCCCATGTCCACCAATCGCAACGATAGCCAGAACGAATCATCCTCCGCACCATACGACATGCTGAACCGCGCATCGATCGCGCCTTCACCGTACAGTGCGCCCTCTACCCGGATACGCAAACTGTCCTCACTGTTCAACGGTGCTTGTGTTCGCACCTTGTGGGCGTACACATGCGGTTGCTCCACGATGATATCGCCGTAGCCATCCGCCCTCGCACCACGATCACCATAGCGGAATTCATCCAAGGCGATCTCCAAACTGTCCACGGTAACGCGCACGCCCATGTCCGCCAAACCTGCACGCGGAAGTACGCGCGGACGGTCCGGTTTCGCCGGTAGCCTGCCATCATGATCCAGATACAGGTGCCCGCCCTTCGCTGCGAGATGATCGACAAGTACCGCTCTGGTCGTCAACAACGCAAGCAAGTCGATGCCGATCAGGTCCAATCGCGCCAGGTCCAGATCAAGAAGCTCCACGTTTTCATCAACGAGCTTGCCGTAAGCATCGCGGTCCGCACGAGGTGCCAAGCGCATTCCTGCGATATGCGCATCGCCCTCCGGGTAAAGAAGTTCCACCGTGTCCAACTGAGCATCATATAGCGGAGGTAACGCGGCGCGTACACCGTGCAGCCCCACGCGTGCCGTAGCCAACTGCCACGTTGCGCTACCACCTTCAGCCCGGGACAACCGAAGATCCCGCAGCACGATGTCAAGGTCCGCTACCGAAAGATCCGCACTGTCCCTGTCCATGCGCCGCATCACACCGCTCGCATCGCGGAGCTCGATCTCGCCGATCATCCCATCACCGGTCGGCGGACCCTTCTTCTTCTCCTGAACAACCTGTGCGGTGCTGTCCTTTGAATTACCACCATACATGTATTCCACATGCGGTGCGATCACCCGTACAGCATCCACGCGCAGTTTGCCGTGTACCAGCAAAGCCCAGTAGGACAAGCCTTCCAATGAAACACGATCGGCCATAATGGACAGCGCATAGTCGGCTGCGGTCGAGATATGCCCATCGCGTGGCAACAGCTTCACATCGTGCAAGGACACGCCGCCCTCCCACGGTTTGCTGCGGAGTTCGCCCAGGGTAAAAACGTAGCGCTCTCCAGATGCGCCACCCACCACGTCCACCAACTTCGAGCGGAGCAGGCTGTCCATCCGTGAAAGCCCCAACCAGCCAAGCACCAGACCGATCACGAAGATGATCAGCAACGATCGTGTTCTCCGCTTCATGGTCTTTGGACTTGCAAACCCACCACCGTCACTTGCTTCCTATTTCGTTCGATCGAATCGACTTCATCAACCCTGCATGCGCCGTTCCGCGAACTTTGTTCTTCACCACCGGTGACCATCCGAGCAAAAGACCGCTCATGCCCAATGCCTGTCGGCTCCAACGCCAAAAGTTGAAATGATCCCGCTGCTGAACGATCAATCCATTCCGCAGTTCGATCTCGCTGCGGATGATGTTGTGGACCTTCCTGCCTGTCCTGCTGAACGTGTAGAAGGCTTCCCATTCGCACACACCACGCTTTTCGGTCTCTTCCAGCACCTTGAAGGTAACGCGCAGATCCGTGCCGCTGGTCAAAAGCATCTTCCACATGGCGCGCGCACCGGCCACATCCAGGTCAGGGAATACCGGATCACTGAAGTGCGCATCATCAGCGTAGCACGCGCCCATGGTGGACCAGTCGCGCTGCGCGAAGGCGGTGTAAAATCGGGTGATCAGGGACATGGAACAATGGTATCACGGATCGTGACACCAACCGATGATAGCGGCGAAAGATCCAAGGGGTGCGAGGCCGGTGGCAGGTCAAAGGGGTATCACAATTTGTGATACCCCCTCTATTCCTTCTGCTCTTTCTGTCGGAAACCGATGCGCTTGCGTGGCAACGCGGGTGGATCGAGCAACTCATGCAGCAGATCGAACACCTCTTTGAACTGTTTGTCGTACTTGCCCTCCATCTCCTTCAACTTCGCGACGATGGTCGCGTAGTTCTTCGAAAGCTTGCGCAACGCGATGAACGTGCGCATGATGGCCACGTTCATCGCGATCGCACGTTTGCTGTTCAATACGCTGCTGAGCATCGCCACCCCGCCCTCCGTGAACGCGAACGGCTTCGCACCACCCAAGTGCGCGATGGACGGAATGAACCCGTTCGCGACCGCTTCCTTGATCTCCGCGTCCTTCAGCGTGAACATGAAGTCCGGCGGAAAGCGATGCTTGTTGCGACGAACGGCCTGCTTCAACGCTCGGGTCTCCACGTCAGCGCCAAATCCGAGGATCATTCGACTTCAGCAACTATCCATCGAGGAGTGATACCAACCGATGAATACCGCCACTCCTCAGCGTTCCTCACCAAACCAGCCTTCACTGGATTCTCATGGATGTACTCGACCGTGTTCGCGAAGTGCCCCGCATCGCGGATGTATCGATCGAAGTACTCGCGCTGCCAAACTCCCGGTCCGCCGGGCACTAGCCCGGCCCGCTTTCTCCACTCACTGATCCGCCGCCCCGAGTACGACTTCCACGTCGCGATGATCTTGCTCATCGACCAACCTTCCATAGGTTGGAACAGGACATGCACATGGTTCGGCATCAC
>JANOPI010000418.1:0-14043 GCA_031421755.1 Flavobacteriales bacterium
GCCCAACGAGCTCGCGATGGCCCAAGCGCACTACGACAAGGCCAACGCGGAGCTGAACGCCGCTCAAGCGCACTTGGGGTTCACCGAGATACAGGCACCGTTCGATGGCATCGTGGGCCGCTTCCACGTGCGCAAGGGATCCTTGCTGGATGAGGGTGAACTCCTGACAGAGCTTTCCGATAACAGTTCAATGTGGATCTATTTCAACGTGCCCGAAGCCGAATACCTGGAGTACAAGAAAAAAGCGCTCGCCGAGAACGGTACCAAGGTGAAGTTGATGATGGCCAACGGCCAACCCTTCGATCAGCAGGGCGAGATCACCGCCATCGAATCCGATTTCAACAACACCACGGGCAACATCGCGTTCCGCGCCACCTTCTCCAATCCCCAAGGGCTGCTGAGGCATGGGGAAACGGGGAACATCCTGATGGGATCGGAGCTGAAAGGCGTGTTGCTGATCCCGCAGAAGGCCACCTTCGAGGTGCTCGATCACCGGTACGTTTTTGTGATCGGAAAGGACAGTGTACTGCACACCACGCGCGTGGAGATCGGACCTGAACTGCAGCACGTCTTCGTGATCGACCACGGACTGAAGCAGGACGATCGCTTCCTTTTGGAAGGCCTCCGCAAGGTGAAGGACAAGGAAAAAGTGGACTACAGGTTCGCCCCGCCTGACTCGGTGATGAAGCACCTGGACCTGTACGCCGAGTGATCCGACGGCAAAACACCTGAGCCATGTTCAGAAACTTCATACAGCGGCCTGTATTGGCCATCGTTATTTCGGTGCTCATCCTCTTCGTGGGCGGGCTGGCGATCAATCAGTTGCCTACGGCCCAGTTCCCGGAGATCGCCCCCACCACGGTGAACATCTTCATCGCATACCCCGGGGCCAGCGCGGACGTGCTCACCAAGTCGACCATCATCCAACTGGAAACGGCGATCAACGGCGTACAGGGCATGCGCTACCTCGCCTCGGATGCGACCAGCGCCGGTGAGGGTACCATCCGTGTGATCTTCGAACCGGGCACCGACCCCAACGAGGCCGTGGTACGCGTGAAGACCCGCGTGGACCAAGTGATGCCCAACCTGCCGCTGCTGGTGCAACGCGAAGGCGTGATCATCACGCCGGTGCAGCCCAGCATGCTCATGTACGTGAACCTCTTCGGCGACGGCAAGGACGCTGATGAGCTCTTCCTGTACAACTACGCGTTCACGCAATTGATCCCGGAGATCCAGCGGATACCCGGCGTGGCACAAGCACAGATCCTCGGCAGCCGCAAGTACGCCATGCGCGTGTGGATGAAGCCCGACCGCATGCGCGCCTACAACATCTCCGCTGAGGAGATCATGAAAGCCATGGAGGAGCAGAGCCTCATCGCCCGACCGGGACGGCTCGGGCAGAGTTCGGGCATTGATGCGCAATCGTTCGAGTACGTGCTGATCTACAAGGGCCAGTTCAACGAGCCCGAGGAGTACAGGAACATCATCGTACGCGCGAACGATGAAGGCGAGATGATCCGATTGCGCGATGTCGCGGACGTCGAGCTGGGCAGCGAGTTCTTCGACATCTATTCGAACCTCGATGGGAAACCGTCCGCCTCCATTGTGCTGAAGCAGACCCTGGGCAGCAATGCCAGTGAAGTGATCGCACAGGTGAAGGACAAGTTGCAGGAACTCGCCAAGTTCATGCCGCCAAGCATCGATTTCAAGGTCAGCTACGACGTGTCCACCTTCCTCGATGCTTCCATCGAACAGGTGTTGCACACGCTGCGCGATGCCTTCATCCTGGTAGCGCTGGTGGTGTTCCTCTTCCTGGGCGATTGGCGCTCCACATTGATCCCGATCCTCGCCGTTCCCGTGTCGTTGATCGGGGCCTTCTTCGTGATGCAACTGTTCGGGCTGTCCATCAACCTGATCACGCTGTTCGCTTTGGTGCTCGCCATTGGTATCGTGGTGGACAACGCCATCGTGGTGGTGGAAGCGGTGCATGCCAAGATGGAGGGGAACCATCAGCTCACGCCGTACGCCGCGGTGAAGGAGGTGATGGGCGAGATCGGTGGTGCCATCATCGCGATCACCCTGGTAATGGTCTCGGTGTTCATCCCCATCTCCTTCATGACGGGTCCGGTCGGTGTGTTCTACCGCCAGTTCTCCATCACCATGGCCGGTTCCATCATCATTTCCGCCTTGGTGGCGCTCACTCTTACACCCGTGCTCTGCGCCATGCTGATGAAGCCGCACCACGGCACACAGCGGAAGAAGTCGATCATGGACCGCTTCATCGAGGGGTTCAACCGGGGCTTCGAGCGCATCACCGGGCGCTACGTGGCGATCCTCAACAGGATCGTCGTGCGGCGTGTGCTCACCTTCGGATCACTGGCCGCGTTCTGCGTGGCGATCTGGTTGACGAATCAGGTGTTGCCGGCGGGCTTTATCCCCAGCGAGGACCAAGGCACCATCTACGCCATTGTACAGACGCCGCCCGGCTCCACGCTGGAAACCACCAACGAGGTAGCGCGTGAGCTGCAGAAGATCTGCAAGGGGATCCCCGAAGTGGAATCCGTGTCGTCGCTCGCCGGGTACGAGATCATGACCGAAGGCCGCGGATCGAACGCGGGCACATGCCTCATCGACCTGAAGCCCTGGAACGAGCGGGAGAAGAACGTACACGAGGTGATGAAGGAGCTCGAGAAGAAAACCAAGGACCTGGGTGCGGTGATCGAGTACTTCGAACCGCCCGCCGTGCCGGGCTTCGGCTCTTCGGCCGGGTTCTCGTTGCGCATGCTGGACAAGACGAACGGCACGGACTATCATGAGTTCGAGCGCGTGAACAACGAGTTCATGGCCGCGCTGGGCAAGCGCAAGGAGCTCACCGGCCTGTTCACCTTCTATGCGGCCAACTTCCCGCAGTACGAGATGATAATCGACAACGATCTGGCGATGCAGAAGGGCGTTTCCATCGGCAAGGCCGTGGAGAACCTGAACATCCTCATCGGCAGCACCTACGAGCAGGGCTTCATCCGCTTCGGTCGCTTCTTCAAGGTGTATGCGCAAGCCGCGCCAGAGTACCGCCGCTATCCTACGGACCTCGTCGGCCTGTTCGTGAAGAACGAGGAAGGCGAGATGGTAGCGTACTCCTCGTTCATGCACTTTGAGAAACGGCTCGGCCCTAACGAGATCACGCGCTACAACATGTACAATTCCGCCACCATCCGTGGCCTTTCGGTGGAAGGATACACCAGCGGCGACGCCATCAAGGCGATCCAGGAAGTGGCCAAGGAAACGCTGCCGCGTGGATACGACATCGCGTGGGAAGGTCTTTCGTACGACGAGGCCAAACGCGGGAACGAAGGCATCTTCATCTTCATCGTGGTGCTCATTTTCGTGTACCTCGTGCTCGCCGCCCAGTACGAGAGCTTTGTACTGCCACTGGTGGTCATCCTTTCACTGCCGGTGGGCGTGCTGGGTTCGTTCCTGATGCTCAAGGCGATGGGGCTGGCCAACGACGTATACGCGCAGATCGGTATCATCATGCTCATCGGCCTGCTGGGCAAGAACGCCGTGCTGATCGTGGAGTTCGCCGTGCAGAAGCAGCGTGCAGGTGCGACGGTGTTGGAAGCTGCGATCGAAGGAGCCAAAGCGCGTTTCCGCCCGATCCTCATGACTTCCTTCGCCTTCATCGCGGGCCTCATCCCCTTGGTGCGCGCTTCGGGAGCAGGTGCGATCGGGAACCGCACCATCGGATCATCGTCGTTGGGAGGTATGCTGGTCGGCACAGTGATCGGCGTGCTCGTGATCCCCGGCCTCTACTATGTCTTCGCCTCCATGATCCAAGGCCGCAAGCTTATTAGCGGTGAGGACGATGAGCCTGTGTCGGAGCAGTTCGTACGCACAGGTGAGGAGGGGTCCAGGATAAAGGAGACCTACAAGATGCTCAACGCTCGCTTGCGGGAGATACTGAAACGCAAGAAGGACTGATAGAAGACCAAAGCCATGAGCCGATCGATCAACCTTCTTGCCACTGCGGGCCTTTTCGCACTGCTTTCCCTGTCGTCCTGTGCGCCTGCCCTGAAGGTGCGTGAAGCACGGAAGTCCCAACCCGTCACCTACGCGGGTTCCAGCGACACAACGGATGCCGCAACGAAGAACTGGCGCCAGTTCTTCATTGATCCCGACCTGCGTGCGCTCATCGACAGCGCCCTTGCCAACAACCAGGAGCTGAACATCATGCTGCAGGAGATCGCCATCGCCAAGAACGAGGTGCGCGCACGCAAAGGCGAGTATCTGCCCTTCGTGGACATCGGTGCCGCCGCCGATGTGGAGAAAGTGGGCCGCTACACGCGGAACGGTGCCGTGGAGGAAGGGCTGAACATCGATCAGGACAAGGCCTTCCCCGAGCCGCTGCCGAACTTCATGCTGGGTGCCCGTGCCTCGTGGGAACTGGACATCTGGAAGAAACTCCGCAACGCCAAACAGGCCGCCGTGATGCGCTACCTGGGCACCGTGGAGGGAAAGAACTTCATGGTGACCCGGCTCGTCGCGGAGATCGCCGATGCGTATTACGAACTGATGGCGCTGGACAACCAGTTGGAGATCCTGCGCAGCAGCATCGCCATCCAGCAGGACGCGCTGGAAATGGTGAAGCTGGAGAAACTCGCGGCGAAAGTCACCGAGCTCGCCGTACGCCGGTTCGAGGCCGAAGTGCTGAAGAACCGCAGCAAGCAGTACGACATCCAACAGCGCATCGTGGAGACCGAGAACCGGATCAACTTTCTCGTGGGCCGCTATCCACAGCCCGTGAAGCGCAATGCCCAGGCGTTCTCCACCCTTGTGGCCGATACGATCTATGCCGGCCTGCCGTCGCAACTGTTGTCCTACCGTCCTGACATCCGCCGGGCGGAACTGGAACTCGCTGCCGCCAAGCTGGAAGTGAAGTCGGCCAAGGCGAACTTTTATCCTTCGGTGCGGCTCACGGCGGGCGTTGGGCTGAACGCGTTCGATGCGGCGTACCTGTTGGAGTCTCCACAGTCCTTGATCTACAGTGTGGCCGGTGATCTGTTCGCACCGCTGATCAACAGGAACGCGATCAAGGCCGCCTATGCCAACGCGAACGCCCACCAGGTACAAACCGTGTACGACTACGAACGCACTGTGCTGAACGCCTATGTAGAAGTCGTGAACCAGCTCTCCAACATAAGCAACCTGCGCAGCAGCTATGACCTGCGTGCGCAGCAGGTTGCGGCGCTGAACAGTTCCATCACCATCTCAACAAACCTCTTCCGTTCTGCCCGTGCCGACTACATGGAAGTGCTGCTCACCCAGCGCGATGCCCTCGAATCCAAGTTCGAACTGGTGGAGACGCGCAAGCTGCAGATGAACGCCATGGTGAATGTGTACGAGGCCTTGGGTGGCGGTTGGCAGTAAACCGGTCCGTCCATGGCGGGTCGTGGGAACCGGCCGGACCGTCGATCAGATCGGTCATCCGGAGCAGTTGCCTTGCTTCGTGCCATGAACGATGAGTTCGTCCCCAAGCTCTTCTCGCTCTGGCGCGCGGGTATTCCGGCAGCGCAGTTGCGCAAGGATCTGGTCGCGGGTGTTATCGTGGGTATCGTGGCTCTGCCCTTGGCCATCGCGTTCGCCATCGCCTCCGGGGTTCCGCCGGAGAAGGGGCTCGTCACAGCGATCATCGCTGGCCTGGCTATTTCGGCCTTCGGTGGAAGCCGTGTGCAGATCGGCGGGCCCACGGGTGCCTTCATCGTGATCGTCGCTGGCATCGTGCATGAGCACGGCGTCGCGGGCCTCACCATCGCAACCTTCATGGCCGGGGTGATGATCATGGCGCTCGGTTTCCTTCGGGCGGGATCATTGCTCAAGTACTTCCCCCACACGCTTGTCGTGGGCTTCACGTCGGGCATCGCCGTGGTGATCTTCTCCACCCAGATGAAGGATCTTTTCGGCCTTCGCATGTCCGAAGTCCCAACGCCCATGATCAGCATGTGGGCGGCCTTTGCGGCGAACGCGGGTCCGATCAGCATTGCTGCGATAGCGCTGGGCCTGTCTTCGGTCGTGCTGGCCGTGTTCACTTCGAAATTGATCTCCCGCGTGCCCGGCCCTTTGGTGGCCATCCTCGGATGCAGCGTGTTCGCTTGGGCCATGGACCTGCCCGTCGAGACGATCGCCACCCGCTTCGGTTCCATCCCGCACCAGCTCCCTGCCCCGCGCCTGATCGACCTTGACCTTTCCAGTGTCCGTCAACTGATACAACCCGCCATCGCCATCGCCCTGCTCGGGGCGATCGAATCCTTGCTCTCGGCCGTGGTGGCCGACGGGATGATCGGCGGACGGCATCGCAGCAACATGGAACTGGTCGCACAAGGCGGAGCGAACATGCTCTCCGCACTCTTCGGGGGGATCCCCGCCACAGGGGCCATCGCGCGCACGGCCATCAATGTGAAGAACGGGGGCCGCACACCGGTTGCGGGCATCGTACACGCGATCACCCTGCTCACCATCATGCTCGTTGCCGCTCCGTTGGCAGGGCATATCCCGCTCCCCGTCCTCGCAGGTATCCTCGTGGTGGTAGCCTACAACATGAGCGATTGGCGGTCGTTCCGCGCCATCCTCAAAGGCGACCGGCATGATGTGGTGGTACTGCTCGTCACCTTCTTCATCACCGTGTTCTTCGATATCATACTCGCGATCGAGGTCGGCATGGTGCTCGCCGCATTCCTCTTCATGAAGCGCATGAGCGATATAACCGACATGCGACCGGTAATGAACGAAGGCAGTGATGCGATGATCGAGGACGAGATCGGTAGTGTGCCAAAGGGGGTACTCGTCTTCGATATCAATGGTCCGCTCTTCTTCGGGGCGGCCCAGAAGTTCCAGGATGTCCTCTCAGAGATCCATGACCGGCACCGCGTGGTGGTCCTGCGCATGAAGAACGTTCCGCTGATCGATGCCACAGGGCTGCACCGGCTGAAGGATATCCTGCTTGGCATGGAGCGGAAAGGCAGATCGGTCTACCTCTCCGACCTCGATCCCCGTGTTCTGCATGTTCTGAAGGAGCAGCCCTGGTTCGAAGACCGGATGGTGCTGGCACGGATCCAGGACCTGGGGATATCCGGAATAGTGTAGATCGGCCGGCTTAGGCAGACCGCAGTGGGATCATGGCGTATCCAACGGTCGTATATGGTCCGCAACAGTTCACTCGCTTGAATGAGCGACGCTCCGGAAGCGATCACGTATGCCTTGCGGCTATGACTGGTCAGGTGAGGAGCCGTCATCCGATCGTGCGCCTCCCATCCATTCCTTGAAAGCCCGCGCCTTCTCTCGGCTCACCATGGTTTCCACTCCGGAGGCGGGTGCAAGGGCGACCTTCAACTTGCCTTGGAAATGCTGGTGGACAACGGAGATGGCCGACACACGCGCGATCGTCGCGCGGTTCAGCCGGTAGAAGTCGGCAGGATCCAGCTGTTGTTCCAGCTCATCGAGCGGTTGATCGATCGGATAGCGGCGGCCTTCACGCGTAGTGAGCTCCGTGATGCCCTCGCTGCTGGTGAAGTACGCGATGTCGCTCGTTAGCAACGGTAGCAATTTCGCACCGACCTTCACCAGGAACCGCTCTTTGTACTTCGGCGTGCGTTGGGTGATGCGTTCGATCAACTGCGACAGGTCGGGCAGTATTTCCCGACCGCGCCCTGTGAAGGCTTTGAACTTGGCCACGCTGCGCAACAGGTCCTGCGCTTCGATCGGTTTCAGCAGGTAGTCGATTCCGTTGGTGCGGAACGCCTCCAGCATGTACGCGTCGTAGGCCGTGGTGAAGATGATGGGGCAGGGTACCTTCACCTTGTTGAAGATGTCGAAGCTCAGCCCGTCCGAAAGCTGGATGTCGCTGAAGATCAGATCGGGTGCTTTGTGGTGATCGAACCAGCGCACGGCTTCGCTGATCGCGTCGATCACTTCCAGCACCTCGAACTCCGGATGATGCTCCTGCAACAAGCCGTTCAACCGCCGGTACGCCGGGGCTTCGTCCTCGATGATGAGTACACGTTGTTTCACCGGGCGCGCACAGGTTGGGTCTGTTCGGCGAGCTCCATCAACGGCAGCGCCACCAGGAAGTGCTCGCGCGTTTCGATCACGTCCACCGGGCGATCGCTCAGGAAGGCGTAGCGCTGCTTGATGTTGTTCAGGCCCGTGCCTGTGCTGCCTTCCACGGTCTGTTTGCGCCGCAACGTGTTGCGTACGATCAACGAGCGGCCGTTCTCCACGTAGATGTCCACCCGCAACGGCGATGCGATGCTGGCGATGTTGTGCTTCACGGCGTTCTCCACCAGCATCTGCAGCGTGAGCGGCGCGATCAGCAACGACCGGTACTTCGCGTCGATGTCCAGCCGGATGTCGATACTCTGCTCGAAGCGCATCTTCAGCAGGAAGTTGTACGCCTCGGTGAACTCCAGCTCCGTACCGAGATCGATCACTTCCTTGTCCTTGTGCTGGAGGATGTAGCGGTACACGTCGCTCAGTTTCTGCGTGAAGCGTGCCGCCTGTGCGGGATCCTCATGGATCAGCGTCACCAGCGTGTTCAGGCTGTTGAACAAGAAGTGCGGGCTGATCTGGTTCTTCAGCACGCTCAGTTCGGAGCGCAGCCGCTGGCTCTTCACCGCCTCGGTCTCGATGGCCTGCAATTTCCACCGGTGGAAAAAATACCCGGCCTCGTACAGCGTTCCGATGAGCGCCGTGGTGCCGAAGCACTTCAGCAGATTGCCGGGCCATTGCCCATTCCGATACGCGCTCTCTTCGATGCCGAGCGTGTCCAGGGCGGAGCACGCGAGGAAGTCCACCCCCACGATGTACACGCTCATGGTGAGGGCCGTGAGCAAGATGCGCTTCGCCGTGCGTTCGAGCCCGGGGAACGCTTTCCTGTAAGAGCGGATGATGGTGTAGCATCCCTGCCAGATGATGGCGGTGATCAACAGGGTGATGCCGTATTCCATCAGCGTCGGCACAGACCCATGGAACAGATAGCTGAGCACTAGGGCCACCAGCGGAATGCCGATGATGCGCGGCCAGGGTTCGCGTAGCAGGAAACGAGCGTTCATCCGCACCGAAAGTAGCGCGCGCCTGCGGGCGGGCGATCCACGAACGGTACCGGAACCGCCGGAAATGCATGTGAACCGTCGCTTCCGGGCGTTGAAGTCACCGCACCGATGGATCGACCGACCGGTCACGGTTCAACCGCAGGGATCGCCGCTACAACCGGTCCGATCAGCGGGTCATGGCGCTTGCATAGTTGAGGGATGCGGACACCGTCCACTTTCGCCCCACAACCAGAACGCACCCATACCCGAAACCATGCAGCGCATTTTCCGCACCCTCTTGCTTCCGCTGTTCGCACTGCCGCTCTTCACGCTCGCCCAAACGCAAGTTGTAAAAGGTACCGTGAAGGACATGGACAGCGAAGAACTCCTGCCCGGTGTCAGCGTCGTGGTCAGCGGCATCGAACCGAAGATCACGGCCACCACCGATATTGATGGGCGCTTCCGCATGGAAGCCGTTCCCTTGGGCCGCCACACGCTGGCCTTCAGCTTCATCGGCTACAAGACCGTGAGCGTCCCGAACGTGCTCGTAACGGCTGGTAAGGAAGTGGTGCTGGAAATGGGCCTCGAAGGTTCGGTGGAGCAACTGCAGGAAGTCGCCGTAACACGCGACAGCAAGAAGGACCGCCCGGCCAATGAGCTCGCCAAGGTGAGCGCTCGCACCTTCAGCCTGGAGGAAGAGACGCGCTACAGCGGTGGCCGGAACGATGTGGCGCGGCTGGCTACCAACTTCGCCGGGGTCAGCGCTGCGAACGATTCGCGCAACGACATCATCGTGCGCGGCAACAGCCCCAGCGGCCTGCTCTGGCGCGTGGAAGGACTGCCGATCGGTACCACCAACCACTTCGCAACGCTTGGCACTACTGGAGGCCCGGTAAGCGCGCTCAACACCAATTTGCTCCGCACGAGCGACTTCCTCACCGGTGCGTTCCCTGCGGAATACGGCAACGCCAACGCCGCCGTCTTCGATGTGAAATTCCGGAACGGCAATGCCGACAAGCACGAGTTCACCCTTCAAGCATCCGCTTTCACCGGCGCGGAACTGGTAGCCGAAGGGCCGCTCAGCCGCGCCAAGCAGAGCAGCTACCTGGTAAGCTACCGCTACGGACTGGCCGCCTTGGCCACCACGGGCACCTCCGCCAAGCCGTACTTCCAGGACCTCGGCTTCAAGATCAACTTCGGCAAGAGCAAGCTGGGGCGTTTCGAGCTCTTCGGCATGGGCGGCACCAGCAGCATCGATTTCTTCGGTGCGGAGATCGACAGCACGGACCTGTTCGCCGATCCCACACAGGACGCCTATGTGAATAACCAGCTCGCGCTCGCCGGGCTCAGCCACTTCTATCAGCTGGACGAGAAGAGCTACCTGAAGACCACGCTCGGCACCACGTACATGAGCAACGGGTACGATCAGGACAACATCATCGCAGGCACGAGCGACCAGCCTGTGCGCAGCTACCGCGCCACCGAAGTACACGACCTGGAGCAGCGCTTCACGCTCAGCAGCCAGTACAACCGCAAGTTCAGCCCGCGTTTCAACCTGCGCGCCGGCGTGGTGAACGAACTGATCCACCTCGATAGCCGCGTAGACGACCGCAACATCCGCGCTGAGATCCCCGATGCGAACGGCGACAGCATCCCGGACTACTTCATCACCGCACGCGATGTGGACGAGTTCAGCGACCTGCTTCAGGTGTATGCCCAAGGCGAATACAAGTTCACGGACCGGCTGGAGTTCACCTTCGGCCTGCACGGCCAGTATCTGGACAAGACGGACGATGCGATGATCGGGCCACGCACGGCGATCAGCTGGCAGTTCAAGCCGGACCAGCGCATCTCACTGGCCTACGGACTGCACGGGCAAATGGTACCGATGCCGATCCTGGTGCGGCTCGCGCCGAACGAACAGGGCGTGAATGTGCGCACCAACGGCAACCTGGCGTTCATGAAGAGCCACCATCTGGTGCTCGCTTATGATCGCCGCTTCGGGAACGATTGGCGCGTGAAGACCGAAGCGTACACGGAGTTCCTCTTCGATCTGCCGGTAGACAACTACGCCAGCAGCTACAACGTGGTGAATGAAGGCGGCGATTTCGTCTTCACCGAGCGGAATAACCTGAAGAGCACCGGCACCGGCACGAACGTGGGCGTGGAAGTCACGATCGAGAAGTTCCTGAGCAAAGGCTACTACGCATTGGGCACCGTTTCCCTGTTCCAGTCCCGCTATGAGGGCAGTGACAAGGTGGAGCGCAGCACCGCGTTCGACAACGGCTACGTGGCCAATGCGTTGGTGGGGAAGGAGTGGGGCGTGGGCAAGGCGAAGCGCAACTTCGTGACCTTCGATACCAAGTTCACCACCAGTGGCGGACGACCCTACACGCCGATCGACCTGGAGGCGACGCGCGCCAATGCTGGTCGTCAGGAGTTGCAAGAGGACAAGGCCTTCAGCAAGACCTACCCTGAATACCTGCGGCTTGATGTGAAGCTCGGCTTCCGCTTGAACAGCAAAAGCAAGAAGATGAGCCACCAGTTCTTCGTGGACCTGCAGAACATCACCAACCGCGAGAACGTGTTCGTGGACCGTTATAACCGCGTGACCGACCGCATCAACACGGTGTACCAGAACGGTTTCTTCCCGGATTTCATGTATCGGGTGCAGTTCTGAGCGGTGCGGTGAACAGCGCCTACGAGACGAGCGTTATGTTCGGTGACCCTATCGCTCATGCGTTCACTGATCATTTCTGCCGCCCTCCTCATACTCGCCTCCTGCAACGTGGTGAAGACCCTTGACAAGCGGAACACCAAGGCATTCGAGCGCAGTGGGCTGTCAGCGTATACCTGTTCGGACGCAGCGGGTGCGCACTTCGCTTGGGCAAGTGACCTTTCGCGCGGCAAGCCCAAGCTCTTACTGGTGCATGGGATCACCAGCAATAACAGTATGTGGGCCGGAAACCTCCCAGCATTAACGGATCACTTCGACCTGATCGTGCCGGACCTGATAGGGCATGGGCGCAGCACGGATACGTGGAGCGGCCATAGTGTACTCGCCCAGGTCGCGCACCTCGCCATGCTACTGGACAGCTTGAACGTGAAGGAGCCTGTGTACTTGGTGGGCAACAGTTATGGCGGTGCCATGGCGGCCAATTTCGCGGAGATCCATCCCGAGCGGGTGCGCGCACTGGTGATCTACGACGGCCCAGCGAACACGTACACGAAAGCGATAGCGGACAGTGCGGTCCAAGCTGTCGGGGCCAAGGATATCCTGGATTTTTTCACCACACGAACGCCGGAAGACAGGCAGCGCAACATCAATACCATCCTGTCCAAGCCCATGAAGGTGCCGCGCTTCGCGTTGAAGCAGATGGGCAAGGCCGGAGGTCCGAGGGAGCCGGTCTACCATGGTCTGCTGGCGGATCTTCTGGAACGCGAAGAGGAGTTCCGCGATAAGCGCTACATGTGGACGATGCCCGTATACGTGCTCTGGGGCGAAGACGACCGGTTGATCCCACCACATGTCGGCAGGGGGATCATGCGCATCAACGAGCTTCCTCCTGATCACTTGATCATGGTACCTGACGCGGGGCATGTGGCCAATGTGGAGCAGCCCAAGGTGTTCGAGGAGCACCTGTTGCGGATACTGAAGGACGGCCCATGTGAGGATGCCGCGCGCAAAAGCGACGGCCCCTGCACGATGGAGTTCGACCCCTACTGCGGATGTGACGGCAAGACCTATCCGAACCGATGCGCCGCGTGGCGTGCCGGGGTGCGCGTGATCGCCCGGGGTGAGTGTAAGTAGGGGGCAGGCCGGTTCTCGCCTGCCGAACCGTTGTCGTTCATGTTCGCGTAACATTGCGATAACGAAACGCCTACATGCAATACGAACGGAGACAAACGTTGAAGCGAGGAATGCGAGGGGGAAGAAGTGCCTTGCTGGCGATAGCCTTGGCGTGCGCAGGAGCAGGTGCGAACGCGCAGTGCTGCGACCACATCCTCACCATGCACGACAGCTACGGCGATGGCTGGAACGGTGGCGTCCTGCAGGTCACCATCAATGGTTCGGTCATCGGTTCGTTCGCCGCATCCGGTTACGGAAGCAGTGAGACCTTCACCGTGTGCGATGGGGATGACCTGCAACTTGACTACACGCCGCAGGATTATGAGAACGAGAACTCCTACACACTTTTCGATCAGTGGGGGGGCGTTGTGTTCTCCGACGGGCCTTCCCCGGCAACGGGGAGTGTCTTCTCGGATGTCGGCGTTTGCGGCGCAGCGCCGGACCCCGGCGCGGTCCCATGCACGGCCATGCCCATTGATACCATCGATTGTGTAACGGTGGACAACAGCGGTATCGAAGGGACCGGCATCGCTCCGGGCTGCGCAGATTATGCGGGCGGTGATCTCTGGTTCGCTATGCCCGTGCCTTCCAGCGGAAACGTGCATGTGGCCACCGCCAACACCGGCGGACTGAGCGATACCGGCATCGCACTCTGGACGGGGGCAAGCTGCTTCGACCTCACCAACCGCGGGTGTGATGATGACAGTGGTCCCGACTATTTCTCCGCCGTCTCCGCATTCGAACTTCCACAAGACCAAACGCTCTTCATACAGGTCTATGGATACGGCGGGGCCACGGGCGCATTCGAACTGTGCGTGACGGACCTCGGAACGATCACACTGGAAAGCTCAGAGCTGCCCATCGTTTCGCTCTTCACGCAGGGGCAAGAGATCCCCTACGACGGCAAAGTGGACGCGTTGATGGAGATCCGTTACAACGGTGCCGGGAACCTCACCTACGTCACTGATCCGCCGAATGTGTATGCGGGCAACATCGGTATCGGGCTCCGCGGTGCGTCTTCAGGCGGTTATCCGCAACGACCGTATGCGTTGGAAACGCGCGATGTCAACGGCGACAACTTGGACGCCGCCATCCTTGGCATGCCCGAAGAGA
>JANOPI010000419.1:0-4603 GCA_031421755.1 Flavobacteriales bacterium
CGATGGCCTCAGTCTTGGATACCTGGTCATGGATCTGGGATGGGGTTCGTCGGATACGGTCTTCGCACGCATGGGCTTCCAGCACTACTACATGGATGGATACTCCCTGTTCTACGAAGACATAGGCCTTGGTGGGCTGCGCTGCTATCGGGATGACCAGATCGATTATTCCACCGGAACAGGTCCTGTGTGTGAATTCACCCTGAGCAGTGGTGAACTCCCCTTCCAAGTAGATCGCGGTTTATTTCCAAACCCCGGCACCGATCGCTTCACCGTTCCGCTTGGTCGTTCGGAAGTCTCCACCTTGGGTGTCTTCGATGCTGTCGGACGGAACATCCTCCAGAACATAACCATCAACGGATCGATCACGATCGATGCCTCCACTTGGCCTCTTGGGGTTTTTCATGTCGTTTTGGTCAACGGGGTTGGTCTGAGCCGGAGCTTCCGTTGGGTCAAACAATAAGACATGCGATGCGCATCATCGTCGAATTCCCTGACTCCAAGTACACCCGCATGATGAGGATCTTCAACGAGTTCGGCTGCGAGAACATCGTTGTCGTCGAGAAGAAGGCCAAACGCCTGGCGCGGGCCGCCGTTAAAGGCCGTTCCAAGCCAAGAATAGGGATAGCTGCCCAACTGTCAGCCCATTTGATCGTGGCAGGGACATTGAAGACCCCTCCTCGACCGCAGACCTTTGCCCGCTCCTCGGCTGCGCTCGGAGTGACAAGGCGCGGTCGAGGACAGATAGGTGGTTGAAAAGTTGAAGCAGTTCAAGGGGTATCGTCCCGCGAGACCTCCAACTTTGCCGCCGCAAGAAAGACCACTCAGAAACCAACCGCGGAGACCCCGGTGCTCCGCTTCGACAAGACCGGGATAGACATGGCACTGGAATTCACTGACAGCAACTTCCAAGAACTGGCCCTGAACAGCGACAAGCCCGTCCTCGTGGACTTCTGGGCAGAATGGTGCGGGCCCTGCCGCATGGTAGGCCCCGTGGTGGAAGAACTCGCCAAGGAATACGAAGGCAAAGCCGTGATCGGCAAGCTGAACGTGGACAACAACCCGCAGGTGGCCACCAAGTATGGCATCCGCAGCATCCCCACCATTCTGTTCATCAAGAATGGCGAGGTAGTGGACCGCAGCGTGGGGGCTGTTCCCAAGGCGACCCTTATCGGCAAATTGCAAGGGCAGATGGCCTGAGCAGACCTGCCAACAAGATCGAACACGCCCCCCGATGAGTCGGGGGGCTTGTCGTTCTTTGTGGATACGGATGTCATGCCGAGCGCAGTCGAGGCACGACATCTTCCACTCATCGAACAAGATCATGCCCCTCGACTGCGCTCGGGGTGACAGTTCAGGAGAAGCAAATGCCCATCGACAATTCCGAGATCCAGGCACTCAGCCAACTGGAGTTCAAAGCCCGGCAGGTCGTTGAGGGCTTCCTCGCGGGCCTGCACAAGAGCCCCTTCCACGGTTTCAGTGTGGAGTTCGCAGAGCATCGCATCTACAACCCTGGCGAGAGCACCCGCCACATCGATTGGAAGCTCTACGCGAAGACCGACAAGCTCTTCGTGAAACGCTACGAGGAAGAGACGAACCTGCGCTGCCAACTGGTCATCGACGCGAGCAGCTCGATGTACTACCCGCAGCTGAAAGCCGGTGATACCGAAAGCCTGAACAAGATCCGTTTCAGTGTTTACGCGGCCGCAGCGCTCACCGCACTCATGCGCAAGCAGCGCGATGCTGTAGGACTCACCGTTTTCACCGATGAAGTGAAAGTGGCCGAACAGGCCCGCAGCAGCGCCACACACTTGAGGCATGTGATGACGCACCTGGAGAACCTCCTCGCAGTGGGCGCACCCGTTCAGGGCCAGAAGACTTCCATCGTGGACGCGTTGCACGACATCGCCCACCGCGCCCCGCGCCGCTCTCTGGTGGTGATTTTGAGCGACATGATGGACGGCACCGACCAGGCCGCCATGTTCGATGCGCTCCAGCACCTGCGCTTCAACAAGCACGACATCATCCTCTTCCACGTGGTGGACCGCAACAAAGAGCTGGAACTCCAGCTGGAAGACCGCCCCTACACCTTCGTGGACCTTGAAAGTGGCGAGCAGGTGAAGGCCCACCCAGCCGAAGTGCGCGATGCCTACCGCACGGCCATGGCCGACCATTGGCACCAGCTGAAGCTGAAATGCGGCCAGTACCGCATCGACCTGGTGGAGGCCGATATCAACAAGGGCTTCTCGCCGATCCTGCTTGAGTTCCTGTTGAAGAGGGCGAGGTTGTACTGAGGTCGGTTGTCGGTTGTCCGTTGTCAGGCTACCGACACTGGCAAGCGCTGGTTCACAGCGCATTTGCACCAACCAGCCGGACAACCGACAACCGACATCTGACAACAATTTGCTTGGATCACCTGTACGGCTACATTTGCACCGCTTTTGGTGAAACCCACTGCAAAACGGTTCGGTAGTTCAGCTGGTTAGAATGCCGCCCTGTCACGGCGGAGGTCGCGGGTTCGAGTCCCGTCCGGACCGCATAAAATGAAGCCCCTTTCGAGGGGCTTCGTTGTTTTCAGGGGAGTGGTGACGGATCACCCCTTGGCGATCTCCGCCAGGAACTGCTCGGCGTATTGCTTCACCTTGTGATCACCTACCCCGCTCACCAAGCGGAACTCGTACACGTTCGTCGGGCGCTTGTCTGCCATGTCGATCAATGTGGCATCGCTGAAGACGATGTACGCGGGCTTGGCGATCTCCTTCGCGATGGCCTTGCGCAGGTCCTTCAGGCGTTGCAGCAGATCCGCCGATGCGCCCGATGAAGGCTCGGTCGCCGGTGCTGCTGCCTGTTTCTTCGTCCGATCCTGGCGCTCCTTGATCGTGTCGGGGGTCACGAGCCGCACTTCGCGTTCACCGCGGAGCACCGAGTGGCCGGCATCGGTGACTTTCAGGTGATAGTGGGCCTTGTAGTCGATCTCCAGCAGGCCGTACTGGATCATCTGCTGGAGGAACATCATCCATCCGAAGGCGCTCACATCGCCGCCCGCGCCGAAGGTCTTCACAGCGTCAAAGCGGTTCTCCACGACCTCGGCCGAGCGCGTGCCCTTCAGCACATCGATGAGCACGCTCATGCCCACTTGTTCCTTGCACCGCACCACCGCGCTCAACGCCTTCTGCGCGAGCAGTGTTCCAGTGAAGTACTTGGGCGGGTCTTTGCAGACATCACAATTCCCGCACGGCTCTGCGGTCGTTTCGCTGAAGTAGCTCAGCAGGATGGTTCGGCGGCACACCTGCGCTTCGGCGTACTCCTTCATGCGGTCGAGCTTGGCGATCAGGATCTTCTTGTACTGCGGATCCTCCACTTTCTCGATGTGGTACATCTGCCCCTGCACATCCGCATAACTGTAGAAGAGGATCGTTTCGCTCGGCTGGCCATCGCGGCCCGCCCGACCGATCTCCTGGTAATAGCTCTCCAAATTGCCCGGCAGGTTGTAGTGGATCACGAAGCGCACATCGCTCTTGTCGATGCCCATGCCGAAGGCGATGGTAGCGCAGATCACGTGCAGCTTGCCGCTGATGAACTCGTCCTGCACCTCATTGCGGTCCTCAGCGGTTCGACCGGCGTGGTAGTAGTCCGCGCGCACACCGATCTTCTGGAGCTTTGCCGCGAGCTTCTCCGTGGCGTCGCGACTTCCGCAGTAAATGATACCGCACTTGCCCGCATGGCGCGCCATGATCCGCTCGATCGCCTTCCAGCGGTCAACACCTGGCAAGACAGCGAGCGACAAGTTCGGACGGTCGAAGCTGCTCACGAACATGCGCTCGTTCCGCATACCGAGATGCTGAGCGATGTCGCCGCGCACCGCACGGTCCGCAGTGGCCGTCAAGGCGATCACCGGTACCTGCGGAAAGCGCCGTTTGATAGCGTTCAACTTCTTGTACTCCGGCCGGAACGAATGGCCCCAACTGCTGATGCAATGCGCTTCGTCGATGGCGAAAAGCTTCACGTTGAGCCGCGCAAGCCACTCCAATACGTTCGGCGCGAACAGGCGTTCTGGCGAGAGATAGAGCAACTTCAATTCACCGTTCTCCAGCCGCTCGTCGATCTCCCGCTCCTCGGTCTTGTCCAACGAGCTGTTGATGAACGCCGCCGCGATGCCGTTCGCTTGCAAGGCCTGCACCTGGTCTTTCATCAACGCGATCAAGGGCGAGACAACGACCGTCAACCCATCGAGCGCGAGCGCCGGTATCTGGAAACACAGGCTCTTCCCACCACCCGTGGGCATAAGCACCACAGCATCGTTGCCAGCGAGCACATGCTCGATGATCGCCTGCTGCTGCGGGCGGAAGCTCTTGTAGCCGAAGTGGCGCTCGAGCAGGTCTATCGGGGCTGAGTTGATGACGGATTCCATGGTGATTGGGGGTGGGCAATGTAGCTGGGTGCGCCGGACTCCCGTCCGGCCCGAAACAACAGCGAGTGAACAGCTCTCCGGCTCACTATTTTCAGCCTAAGAAGCGTATGACCAAAGGCGATCCAAAACACAGTGTCAAGGCCGGACGGGAGTCCGGCGGTCTGACTGAACAGGCCGGACGGGAGTCCGGCG
>JANOPI010000420.1:0-8488 GCA_031421755.1 Flavobacteriales bacterium
CGCCAGGTTCGCCTGCACGGTGAAGATGTCCTGCAGGTACATGGCTACGGGGTCGCTGATCTCCCCGTGGCTGAAAGCTGTGCTGGGGCAAGTGGGAGTCATCACCAGGTCGAAGCGTTCGAAAGCCTTCAGCGTGTTATCACGGATCAGGCGGCGCACGCGCATGCCTTGGGCGTAGTAGGCATCGTAGTACCCGGCGCTAAGCACGAAGGTGCCGAGCAGGATGCGGCGCTTCACTTCAGGTCCGAAACCCACGGTGCGGCTCTTCCGGTAGGTCTCGTCCACGCCTTTGGCCTCGTTGCTGCGGTGGCCGTAGCGGATGCCATCGAATCGCGCCAGGTTGCTGCTGGCTTCGGCGGTGGCCAGGATGTAATAGGTGGGCACCAGGTGGTCCAGCATCGGCAGTTCGATTGGCTCCACCGTATGGCCCGCTGCTTTCAGCCGTTCGATCTGCCCAAGCACGTGCGCCTTGATCTCCGGATCCAGGCCCTCGCGCTCGAGGCAATCGCGGTAGTAAGCGATGCGTAGTGGTTGTCGCTTCTCGGCTCCGCTCGAAGTGACAACGTTGTCGGTTGTCGGTTGTGCGGCGAGCGGGCGCGCACTGCTTGTATTGTCCAGCGGATCATGCCCGGCGATCACGCGGTGGACGGCGAGCGCGTCTTCAGCGGTATGGGCGAAGGGCCCTATTTGGTCGAAGCTGCTGGCGAAGGCGATGAGCCCGTACCGTGAAACGCGGCCATACGTGGGCTTGAACCCGACCACGCCACAGAAGGAGGCTGGCTGCCGGATGCTGCCGCCGGTATCACTTCCCAAGGCGATGTTGCAGATGCCGGCCGCCACGCTGCTGGCCGCGCCGCCGCTGCTTCCTCCCGGAACCTTGCTCGGGTCCAGTGGATTGCGCACGATGCCGTATGCGCTGTTCTCATTGCTGCTGCCCATGGCGAACTCGTCGCAGTTGGTGCGGCCGATGATCACCGCATCGGCGGCGAGCAAGCGTTCCACCACCGTAGCGCTGTATGGGCTAACAAAGCCTTCGAGGATCCGTGAAGAGGCAGAGACTTTGTGGCCCTTGTAGCAAATGTTGTCCTTCAGGCTGACGATGGCACCGGCCAACACACCTGCGGCTCCCGCAGCGCGTTTGGCGTCCACCTCGGCGGCCTTGGCCAACGCGCTCTCATCAAAGAGCTCCAAGAAGATGTTCAGATCGGCCTTCGCGCGGGCCTGCGCGAGCGCGGCGCTGGTGAGATCAACGACCGAGGTGCTCCCGGCGGCCAATGCGGCCTGCGCTTCCCGCAGTGTCGACATGTTCGGGTCGTCGGACTACTTGTCGTCTTTCGGCTCGCTGCCGTCCTTGGCGTCCTTGAACTCCTTCATGCCACGGCCCAGGCCGCGCATCAGTTCGGGGATCTTCTTGCCGCCGAACAGGAGAAGGATCACCGCGACGATCAACACCCATTCCCAAATACCTGGCTTCATGGTTCCTGCGGCCCGGATGGAAAGTGCCTGGTCCGTCCCGCGCGGCGAAAGTAGTCAGTTCGGGGGGCCGCTTACCCGCCGGATGTGAACGGCATCGAACAGGCTGGGGTCGACAAGGATCCGGTGTCCTGTGGTGCGGTTCTCGACGGCGCAGATATCGTGGTCCTTCCAGAAGGGTGAGGAGAACAGGCGGTGCATGTTGAAGGACCCGCAATAGAGCTGGCCGCGCAGGTGAAGCACACGCCATTCGCCCGATAGACCGGAATGCTGGAGGCGGTCCTCGCAGTTGCGCTGGAAGAGGGCCGCATAGCCGATGCAGTTCGCCCGGCCTGAGCGTAGCGCGCCCGCAGCGTCATTCGCCGCAGAGCCTGTGGTGAAGGCCAAGGTCTCTGCGGTTTCGTCCAAAGCGACATCGATGCACGCATCAACATCCTGTGCGGCACTTCCCGTGTCCGTTCGTTCTTGGGAGGAGCGTTTCTGCGAGTTCCCTGGGGTGGGTCGTTCGTGCAGGTCGCCGAAGTGGAAGAAGGTGTGGAACAGGGGGCCACGGAACAAAGCGCATGACATCAGGATCAGCAGCAGAATGGCCCCGGTCCATTTGAACAAGCGCATCATGCTGGAAGCGGCCGCTTAATCCCTGTAGATCCACGCTCCCGGATCCACCTTCACCAGATCGCCGGCCGCGGTGATCTTCCAGATCTCGATGTGGGCAGTGGAGCCGTCCTCATCGGTCATCACGGTACCCACGGCGCCTTTGGTGTCCACCTTCTGGCCCTTGCTCACACTGGCTTCGCGGAGGTTGCTGTACACCGTGCGGTAGGCCCCATGGCTCAGTACCACGGCCTTGCCGGCACCTGGGATCACGATCACGCTGCTCACTTCACCACGGAAGATGGCCCGCACCGTTGCGCCCTTCTCACAGCTGATGTCTATGCCGTTGTTGTAGGTCTTCACCCCGCGCAGCACCGGGTGCTCGTGCTCGCCATAGCCCTCGGTAATGGTGCCCTTCGCCACGGGCCACGGCAGCTTGCCCTTGTTTTTCTCGAAGTCACTGCCGAGCTCTCTCGCTTCCGGCGTTAGTGACAATTCCATTTTACCGGACGACTTCGCCCCTGAGCTGCTCGCAGAAGCGCCTTTCGCGGGTTTTGCGCTTTTGCGCACCTCTGCTTCGATGGCCTTGCGGATCTCGGCGGCCAGGTTCTCCCGCTTGTTCTTCTGCTTGCGCATGGTCTCGCGCAGCTTGTCTTCCTCCCTCCGCAGGCTGCTCAGGGTGCCCTCGTGGGCGCTGCGGTCGGTGGTGAGCTTTTTCTTTTCGGTCACCTGCTCGCTCAGCAGCGATACCTTTTCGTTCCGTCGGCCTTTGAGGTCTTCGGCTTTCTTGCCAAGGCTCTCCTGCGTGGCGGAAATGAGGCTCGCTTGCTGGCGGCGTTGCTCCGCCAACTGGTCCAGGTAGCGGCTGCGCTGGAACGCTTGGGTGAAGCTCTCCGCTGCGAAAATGTAGCTGAGCCGATCGTACGAATCACGGTTCATGTAAGCGTACTGCAGCATCCGCGCATACTCCTCCTTCAGCTTTACCAGGTCACCTTCCAAGGAGCCGATCAGGTCCTCCGTTTCGCCGATCTCCTTGTCCACGCGGAACACCTCACTGTTCATGGTATTGATCAGCTCCTGGCGCTGGCCGATCTGCGCCTGCAGCAGTTCAAGCTGGCGCTGGGTGGCCTTCTGCTCCTTTTCGCCCGCTGCGAGCAAAGCGCTGGTGGCCTTGATCTGCTTGTCGAGCTGGTCGCGTTTCTTCTCAAGTTCCTTGCGGGATTGGGCTGGAGAAGAGAGCGCCAAGAAGAGCGGCAAGAGCAACAGCCAATAGCGGAGTGGTCGGTTGTGGGTTGTCGGTTGTGGGTTGTCGGGCTGCGTGAGAGGCAGCGGCGTAACGCCGGACACGGGTTGGTTGCCCGGTGCCGGTTGTCGGTTGTCAGGCTGGAAGTGGGGCAGTGTCGTTACGCAGGTCGCCAGACAACCGGCAGCAGGCAGCTCATTCGCTTTGTCTGTGTGCTTGGTCGGCAGCAGCATGGCTAGGCCGGACAACGGACAACCGTCAACGTTGTCACATCGAGGGGAGCCGAGAACCGACAACTCATTCCATCGGAACGAATTTTTCCGGGATCCGGAAGTTGAGTTGCAGGGGCCCATCGAGGTTGAGGCGGTCCAGTTCGAATGCGGCTTCGGCGTGGCGCGCGGGGTCGGACAAAGAAATGGTGACACGGGCGGGCAAGGAGTGTCTATTCACGGGGGTTCTCATGGAATAACGCACGTCCGCTTGTTGATCATGTGCCAGGTCGCTTATCAGCACGCGGGTTACCCGGAAGGAGTCGGGCTCGAGCCAATACTTGAAGACGATGGCGTCCTTGCGCTCGGCGCGGCGGAGAGTGCGCTCCAGACGGCGTTCCTTCATGTCACGGTCGTCAGCCAGGGTATCATCCAATGCGAGGTCCTCGGCTGCGCGGCGGAACCGTCTGCGTTCTTTGCTGGTGAGGGTGTATTGGCCGTCTTCGCGTTCGCTCTTGTACTTCTCTGTCGGGTCCAGGCCGATGGGCATGCCCATCAAGGCTTCCTGGAACAACCCCAGATCGGGAGCCAACCCGAAGCGGAGTTTGGCCTGTGCGCTGTCGCCGATCCAATATTTGTCGCCGATCTTGTCCAGCACCTTCAGGGAGTCTGTGGTAAGCAGCGCGCGTGCGACCTCGATGCCCAAGGCGGGCACCACACTGATCCAGGCGGCGCTGTCGATCACGCACCGGATATGCGCCTTGAAGCTTTTGGAGCCTGTGCTGTCCTTCAGGTCCACACTGGCTTTGGCGCTGTAATACCGCACGTCGGTGATGCGGTCAGCCACGAGCCGTTCGACCAGTTTTTCCGGGCCCCTGGCCGGGATCTCACCACGGAAGGGCATCACTTCACGGATGGGCTTGCAGGCGGAAAGGAACGCGAGACCAAGCAACGCGAACGCGCCCGCGAAGCGGGTCAGGCGGCCCTGAATGCTGGACCTTGATCGATCGATGTTCACCAAATGCACCAAGTTACACGGCTGGCGGAAAGCCGCCTTCGCTGGGTGAAGATCTGCGATCTGCGGATGAATTCGTTGGTCGATCGCTGCGGATCACTCGACGAGCCTGCCCTCGGTGATCTTGCGGCCGATCAGTTCGCTGGCCCCACCGATGTCCTTGGCCTTTTTCCATTGTTCCACGGCACCGGCCGGGTCGCCATTCTTGAAGAGGATGTCGCCAAAATGCTCGAGAAGGACGGCTTCTCCGGCACCGCCGCTAACGATCGCTTTCTCCTGCCAGGTCTTGGCTTCGGCGAATTTGCTTTGCTTGTAGAGGATCCACGCGTAGGTATCGAGGTAGGTGGCTACGCCGGGCTGCAGATCGTTGCACCTGCGGCTCATGCGTTCGGCCTTATCCAGCTGTTCGCCCCGTTCGCTCAGGTAATAGGCGTGGTTGTTCAGCACGGTAGCATCGTCCGGGTTGATGGCCAAAGCTCGCTCATAGGCTTCGTCGCTTTTGCTGAATTCCTTGGCCGAGTTGTAGGAGTCGCCCAAAGTGCTCCAGAACTGGCCTTCGAGCGGCTGGTTGTCCACCACCAGCTCGCGCCCGGTCACGAGCGCTTCAATGGCCTCGTCATGCTCCTTCAATTGGCTGGCTGCGACACCCTTGTAAAGGTAGAATTCCGGCTGGGTGGGGAAGAGCTCCATGGCGCGTTGGGCATGCGCATTCAACGCGGTGTAGTCGTTCAGCTGGGCGTCCAGTTGTAGCAATGCGGACCAGATGGGGAAGCGGTCCTGGTCGTATTCGACGGCCTTGGCGAAGGCATCGCGTGCTTCCTGCGTTTTACCTTCCCGCGTGTAGAGATCGCCTTCGATGCTCCAGGGTTTGCCGCTTTGCGGATGCGCCTTCTTCAATTCCCCGATCAGCGCGTGGCTCTGTTGCGCCAGGTCGGTGGGCGTAGCCCCGGTGGGGTGCCCGAGCATCTCATAGAAGCCCAGGAGCAACTGCATTTTCGGATCGATGTCCAGGTCGGGATCCCCGAAAGCTTGACGCAGGTGGGTAAAGCCCTCCGCGGCGCGGTGGTGGTTGTAATAGAACTGCGCCAAGGAGATCCGGGTCATACTGTCGTCGGGATCCAGCGCGAGGGCCTTGGTATAGAGTTCTTCGGCCTTGGCGGAATCGCCCATGGTCTCGTATACCTCGGCGAGCATGCCATAATACTGGGTCTGCTCGGGCTGTTTCTTGATCGCATCGCTGAGCAGGTCGCGCGCGGCGGCTGCCTCCCCGGCGTTGGCCAGCATGTCGTACTCGCGCATCACCAGTTCCTCGTTGCTCCCGATGCGCTTTTCGAGGTCGCGGTACACTTGGCGCGCCTCGGGGATCTTTTTCTGCTCGGCGAGGGTGCTGGCCAGGCCGAAATACACCTCGTACCGGTCCGGCCACTTCGCCACGATGTCCTGGTAGGTTTTTGTGGCACCGGCCAGGTCGCGGTTCTGCAGGCTGAGGTCGGCCAGCAGGAAGCGGTACCAGATGTTCTCCTTGTCGGTGGCGACAGCACGTTTGGCCAAGGAAAGGGCCTCTGGACCGGCTTGGGCCTGGTTGTACAGCTTGGCCAGCTCGAACATACTGGCGGCGTTCTGCGGGTCTTCCTTCAACGTGGCCTCGAAGAGCTGGATGGCCTTGGGCAGCTCGCCTTTCAGCCGGGCCTGGTTGGCCTCCATGAAGAGGCGCATCACCAGCGCGCGTTTGTTCTTGCCCCCGAGAGGGGCGGAAACCTCTCCGCCTTCGAAGTCGCGGGGTTTGTCGCCAATGGGCTTCGCACCGCCGCATGCGACGAGCGCCGCGAGCGTGAGAAGAGGGAGGAACCGGGCCAGGAAGCGCATCGTTGTCAATCGTAGTTCGCTTGGGTGGTGAGGCCCTTGTTGTTCAAGACCGACAACAGGTACTTGGCCTCCGGTTCATCGATCCCGCGCGTAAAGGTCACACTTTGCATGCCGTGGTCGAACAGGATCGTTCCGTCGGGGAAGTACCGGTTGTAGCGCGTGCCGAATTGGCCCGTGCGCAAGAGGTTGGGGGCTTGGGTCCTCAGTTTGCGGACCGTCTCCATCGCATAGGACTTCGATCGGCTGCGAAGAAGCCCCGGCGTGGTGATCGACAGCAGCTCACGCGTTACGGAAAAAACCTCCTTCCCCCTCAGCATCTGGTACAAGGACCTGCTTGCGGCCCAGAGGCCGAAAGCCCAGCCGACCAGCCAGAGCGCAAGGAACAACCGCGCGCTGCCATCGACCTTGCCGAACAGGAGTTGCACCATGGTCATCAGTCCTCCGAAGGCCCAGCCGGAGAGCCAGAAGCACAGAAAAACCACTACAGGCCAACTGCGTTTGAATGGAATGGTGATGACCACACCGTTGAGGGTATCCACTACGATAGCCCTGCCCTGTGCTGGTTGAACGAGGGCCATATCTGTGGTCAGCCGATCGTGCTGTCGTCGCTGAGGCTCACGTCCAACGCCTGGCCTTTGACTTGTGCCCGTTCGCCGATCATGCTGTTATCCATCACGCAGTCCTGTACACGGGTATTGCCGCGCAGGATCGAATTCTTCACAATACTGTCCGCAACCACCGAGCCACTCTCAATGGAAACGTTCGGCCCCACCACGCTGTTCGTCAGCGACACGTTCTCCCCGATGAAGCACGGCTCGATCACCACGCTGTTCTCCTTCTTCAAGGTGGCGCTCACCAGACCCTTGTCGCCTTTCAGGAAGCCGAGCACCTTGGTATTGGTGTCCACCATGGCGTTCTTGTTGCCGCAGTCCATCCACACGTCCACGCTGCCGGCCTTGAAGCGCGCGCCTTTGCGCTTCATGTTCTCCATGGCGTTGGTCAGCTGGTACTCGCCCTTGTCCTTGATGTCGTTGTCGATCAAGAACTGCATCTCCTTGCGCAGGTATTCGCCATCGGCGAAGTAGTAGATGCCGATGATGGCCAGGTCGCTCACGAAGGTCTGCGGCTTCTCGACGAACTCCGTGATGATGCCTTTGTCGTCCAGTTTCACCACGCCGAAGGGCTTGGGGTCCTCCACTTTGTTCACCCAGATCACACCGTCACAATCCTTGTCCAACTTCAGTTGGGCGCGGAAGAGCGTATCAGCGAAGGCCACGATGATGCGGCCGTTGAGCGCGGGTTCGGCGCAGAGGATGGCGTGGGCCGTGCCCAAGGCCTCCTTCTGGTAATGGATCGTGCCCTTGCTGCCGATGGCTTTCGCGATGCCGACCAGTTCATCCTCCACCTTCTTGCCGAAGCTGGGGTGAACGATGTAGGCCACCTCTTCCACGGGCTCTCCGGCCACGGCGGCCAGGTCCTCCACGAGGCGTTGCACGATGGGCTTGCCCGCGATGGGCAGCAGCGGCTTGGCGGTGGTGTGGGTGTGCGGACGCATCCGCTTGCCCATGCCCGCCATGGGGACGATGATCTTCATTCCTTTTCTAAGCTGTCACGCTGAGCGCAGTCGAAGCGTCACCCACTCGTATTTTGGGTTGCCCCTCGACTGCGCTCGGGGTGACACATGTTTCAGGCCGCGAAGGTGCCTAATTCCTGCCAGTGTGCCCGAAGCCCCCGGCCCCACGTTCTGACACCGCAAGGTCAGTTACTTCCGTGAAGGCGACCCGCTCGTAGCGGGCGACGACCAATTGGGCAATGCGTTCCCCGTCTTTCACTTCGAAAGGTTCCTGCCCGTGGTTGATGAGGATGACGCCCACCTCACCGCGGTAATCCGCATCGATGGTGCCCGGTGCGTTGAGCACGGTGACACCATGCTTGAAGGCCAATCCGCTGCGTGGGCGCACTTGAGCCTCGGTGCCTTCGGGGAGTTCCAGGAAGAGGCCGGTCTTGACCAAGGCGCGTTCGCCTGGGGCCAAGGTGATGGATGCGTCCAGGTTGGCGCGGAGGTTGGTGGCGAGGATGGTCACGCCA
>JANOPI010000421.1:0-9647 GCA_031421755.1 Flavobacteriales bacterium
ACCGCGAGTCCGGGACTTACTACAACGCCTGGGACAACATGTTCCACTGGTTCCAATGCTTCATGCAAGTGCATGTGCTGACGCGCGTTGAAACGCCGGAAGGACCACTCTACGACTACGAGCTTCATACCCTCGGTTGGACACCAAGCTATCCCACTTGGATCCTTGACGACGGCCAGGACGGGTTCCAGGCATCAGCGCGTGACCCCGATCTGCTCGAGCGCTTCCCCTTGCTCGGAACGTATCCCGGTCAACTGGCTGCGACCTCATGCTGGATCCCATGGGAAGGCTCCGATGTGGTCGCCTCGCTTCATGGGCTCGATAACGGCAGGCACACCGTGCGCTCGCACGGCGTGTGGGGCAATTGGGGCTACCCCATGGACATGATGTACTATCAGTCAGGATCGACACTGATCCCTGAACTCTTTGCGCTCAGCGGGACCGAGAGCGA
Organism: Flavobacteriales bacterium; assembly: GCA_031421755.1. Classification (GTDB taxonomy): domain Bacteria; phylum Bacteroidota; class Bacteroidia; order Flavobacteriales_F; family PHOS-HE28; genus PHOS-HE28. The sequence continues at coordinate 452 of JANOPI010000421.1, forward strand.
CCCATTATTCCTGGAAGGAGTGGGCTTAGTTCATGTGGCGGAAGACCCGCACTTCGAGGGATGGTGTCGCACTGAGTTGAGCGGCTATCTGATCGAGGATGTGGGTTCCTGGGGGCTACTGCATGATCCTGGCGAAATGGAGCTCGTAACGAAAGCAGGGCTACACCATCAGATCGCGAACATTTCGCTGGTGAGCAACGCGGTGAACGAGGAACTCATCCTGTCCTCATCAACTCCCTTGTTGAACAACTATTACATCACGGACCACGTGGGACGCTGTTTGCTGGCCGGCCGCTTCAATGGTGCTTATCGTCCGTCAATTGCACTTTCAGCTCTCCCCTGCGGGGCTTATAGTCTGCTCATTCAAGAAGCCGGCATTGGAGCGCTGCCCTTTATAATTCTCCGATGAACAAGTTGCTGTCCTGCCTCCTATTGGCCAGCCTCGACGCGAACGCCCAGAACTGGGCCCTGCTGAACCCCGCCTACAAGTACAATTACTCCAACGACGGCAGCGACACGATCAGCAACCAGATCTTCGTTACGCACATCGATACGTTGGGGGTGGATAGTTTCCGGTATGAGTTGAACGGAGTGGTTGAACTGTGCGACACATGCGGTGGTCCGAACCTGCATCTCTGGACCGATGCTCCGCAGTTCTTGCAACGGACCCTGAACATTGGACAAAGCGTCTGGCACTTCCATGGGCCGGGTTCGTTCGTGATCCTTCCCCACGAACCTGCTGGTACTCCATGGCTCTTCGACACGCTTGCCAATGTGCAGGCGACGATCACGTCGATCGACACTGTCGACCAGTTCGGAACCGATGTGGCGCGTAAGACATTGGGACTTTCGACCGGTGATGTATTGCTGATCAGTGAGGAGTTCGGGATACTCGGTTGGAACGGCCATTCGCTCATCGGCGTACACGGGCCTGAAGTGGGAAGGCTCATCCCGAACATCGCCGCGTTCTTCCCATTCCAGCCGGGCGACCAGGTCCAGTACAAGACCGACTACGACAATTGCTGCCCGTTCAACGGAGAGAATTCACAGTACAAATTCACATTCAGCGGAAGCTTCGACCAGGACACCTCCATCGTATATTCCGGAAGCAAGGTGGCCTACACTCACAACTACATGCAGTACGTGTTTGATGGCCCGATATTCCACACGTACAGCTACCAGAACGAGGCGGCCAATTGGACCGCAGGCAGTAACGAGCTGCCGTTCTTCGACCTGGCCAGGTCCTATCCGGGCCAACTTGTAACCACGCAGGTGTGGTATACGCAGGAAGACATGGCATGCATCGCCCATCACGGGATCGACAGCCTCGGTCGCTACCAAGTGCGCTGCTCTGTTCCTGGACCCGGCCACTTCATCAACCCTTTGCCCACCGGCACCGAAGGTCTGATACAGAGCTTCTCCGAGCAGCTGTGCACGGATGATGACCCGCATTGTGGGGCGCTATATGCCGAAGGTATCGGCCTTGTGCGGTACGGTGGGAACTTCTTCGAAACGCATTTGAACTATTCGCTGGATGGTGCCGTGCTCTCCGGCGATACCATCGGCAGCTTGCTCACTGATGACCAGCTGCTCTCCGTGAACGATGCGTCACGGGAAGTGGGCGTCTTGATCTATCCGAATCCGGTAAACGACCAGTTGATGATAGATGCCATCGGATCGGAGGGTCCCAGTTTCCGGATCCTTTCCTCATCGGGCGTTCAACTCCTCTCGGGCAGGTTGGCACACGAGAGCACGCGACCGATCGATGTGAGCGAACTGCCACCGGGTGCATATCTATTGGAGGTCGTGAGAACCACCGCTGTTGCGCGGGAACGCTTCATCATCGCTCGTTAGTCCTTCGAAGGGAACCAAGCATTGGCCGATCTTCGCGACATGCAACCCGCAGTCGCCTCAGATCTCACCCTCTTCCGCCAGTCCATCCAGGAAGGCATCCCCGAAGTCCTTCCTCCTGCGCGCCCGCTCGACGCTTCGGTGAGCCACGCCCCCAAGCGCAAGAACATCCTTTCCCCCGAAGAGAAGAAGCTCGCCCTGCGGAACGCGTTGCGCTACTTCCACCCGAAGCACCACGCAACGCTCGCGCCTGAGTTCGCTGCCGAACTGAAGGAGCACGGCCGCATCTACATGTACCGGTTGCGTCCGGAGCATCCGATGCATGCACGGCCGATCGATCACTATCCCGCGAAGTGCAAGCAAGCAGCAGCGATCATGCTGATGATCCAGAACAACCTGGACCCGGCCGTGGCGCAGCACCCGCACGAGCTGATCACCTATGGCGGCAATGGCGCGGTATTCCAGAACTGGGCGCAATACCGCTTGGTGATGAAGTACCTGAGCGAGATGAGCGACGAGCAGACGCTGGTGATGTACAGCGGCCATCCGCTCGGGCTCTTCCCCAGCCACGCCGAGGCGCCGCGCGTGGTCGTCACCAACGGCATGGTGATCCCCAACTACAGCAAGCCGGACGACTGGGAGCGCATGAACGCGCTCGGCGTGTCGCAATACGGCCAGATGACGGCGGGCAGCTACATGTACATCGGGCCGCAGGGCATCGTGCATGGAACGACGATCACGGTGTTGAATGCTGTGCGCATGATCGGATCGCGCATTTCTCCCCTCTCCTCGGGAGAGGGGTCGGGGGTGAGGGCGGGGGGCAAGGGGGTACTCCCCCTCTTCGTCACCTCCGGCCTCGGCGGCATGAGTGGAGCCCAACCGAAGGCGGGAAACATCGCTGGTGTGATCACCATTTGTGCGGAGGTGAATGGTACCGCTGCGCACAAGCGCCAAAGCCAAGGCTGGGTGGATGAGGTGATCAGCGACGTGGATCTTTGTATTGATACCGCTCAGGCCTGGCAGAAGAAAGGCGAAGCGCACAGCATCGCCTTCCTCGGAAACGTGGTGGACCTGTGGGAACGCATGGCAGCCCGCAACATCAAGGTGGATCTCGGTAGCGACCAGACCAGCTTGCACAACCCGTGGGCGGGCGGCTACTACCCGGCAGGGATGAGCTACGAGGAGAGCAACGCGCTCATGGTGAAAGACCCAGCAGCTTTCAAGCAACGCGTGCAAGAAACGCTCAAGAGACATGTCGCAGCGGTGAACTCATTGGTAGCGCAGGGCATGTATTTCTTCGACTACGGCAATGCGTTCCTGCTGGAAGCTGGCCGCGCCGGAGCTGATGTATTTCTGCACGATGCGCATTCCCCCTCCCTCACCGGGGGAGGTCGGGAGGGGGTGCATTTCCGCTACCCCAGCTATGTCGAAGACATCATGGGCCCGATGTGCTTCGATCACGGCTTCGGTCCTTTCCGTTGGGTGTGTACAAGCGGGGATCCGCAAGACTTGGCTACGAGCGACCGCATCGCTGGGGATGTGCTCGAAGCCATGCTGCACGAAGCCCCGGAGAACATCCGCCAGCAGATAGCCGACAACCTGCACTGGATCCGCAACGCACACCAGAACAAGCTGGTCGTGGGCAGCCAGGCGCGCATTCTATATGCCGACAGCGAAGGACGCATCCGTATCGCCGAAGCGTTCAATGCCGCGATCAAGGCCGGAGCCATCAGCGCACCGATCGTGCTGGGGCGTGACCATCATGACGTGAGCGGCACGGACAGCCCTTACCGCGAAACAAGTAACATCCGTGACGGGTCACGCTTCACCGCCGACATGGCCGTGCAGAACTTCGTGGGCGACGCCTTCCGCGGGGCTACCTGGATCAGCTTGCACAACGGCGGCGGCGTGGGCTGGGGCGAAGTGATCAACGGTGGCTTCGGCATGGTGATCGACGGCAGCGCCGACAGCGACCGCAGACTGAGGAGCATGCTGCTATGGGACGTGAACAACGGCATCGCCCGCCGCGCGTGGGCACGAAACCCGAACGCTGTATGGAGCATCGAACAAGAGATGAAGCGCACGCCACTTCTGAAAGTGACCTTGCCGAACGAGGCGGCGGACGAGCTACTGGATCGGATCTTGAAAGCATGAGTTTGATAACAGGATCCCTGGATCAAAAATTCATCAGCACGAACGGCCTTCGCTGGTTTGGTATTCCTCCTTCCCCACCGAGGAAGGTCGGGATGGGGTGCACTTATCATCGCATCCGCTGATTTTCCCATCCATACCCAACCTCTGGCCCTCCTCCCGCGTGTATGGAAGTAGACCTTTGAACAACCCCCCCGATCCAATGAGATCAACTTTTCGCTCCTTGACCTTTGGCCTGGCCGGCCTGCTCAGTGCAGGTGCCATAGCCCAGTATCCCTACACCATCGCGCTCTCGGGCACTGTGGCCAACTGTTACCCAGGACAGATGGTGACCGTGCAGACCGTGCAAGGCACCATGCCCCAGCAATCCTTCACAGTGAACTTGGACAGTAACACTTGCAGCTATTCGGTCTTCGTGTCCGTTTCAAACCAGCCGGCCTGGCTGGAGGTTACCACGCTGTGCGGCGGGATGATGCAAGTCGGATCGGACTCATCCCAGTTCGACTTCGTTGGCGATACCGCTACGAGCTTCATTGATCTGCTATGCGGAGGTGGTGCGTACGACTGCCTGCAGATCCTGAACGGCCCCAATTTGCCCGGTACATCGTGCGACGATGGCAACCCGATGACCATGGGCGACCTGTGGACACCGGCCTGTGTTTGTGCCGGCGCGGATAGCAGCTACACGGAGGATTGTTCGGGCATACCGGGCGGTCAGAACCTCCCGGGCACCTTCTGCATCAACTTCTTCGGCGATACGGGAATGTGGAGCGTTGACTGCATCTGCCAGACGAATACGAACACGGTGGACTGCCTCGGCAACCCGGGTGGCGGCGCGCTTCCCGGTACGGCTTGCACCTGGACGCCGGACAACGGCAATACATGGGTTACTGGCACTTGGAGTGTTGACTGTGTGTGTGGGCCTGATAGTGGCGGTTTCTTCAACGACTGCCTCGGCGTTGTGAACGGCCCGAACATGCCAGGAACAGCCTGCATCGTGCCAGGAACCATCTTGGAAGGCACATGGAGTTCCGCATGCGTATGCGTCCCCGACAGCACCGGCTTCCTCTACGATTGCAATGGTGTCTTGAACGGCCCCAATATGCCCGGGGCACCCTGCACGACCTTTCTCGGCGACCAAGGAGAATGGAGCGCGGACTGCGCGTGCGAGACGAACACTCTTGATTGCCTCGGCATTCTGAACGGCCCTAACAGCACCGGCACCACCTGCGACGATGGCGACTCCACGACGATCAACGATGTGTGGTCCATCGCCTGCCAATGCGAGGGACAAATTCCTGGTTATATCGATTGCCTCGGTATCCCGAACGGACCGAACGTGATCTGGACGCCCTGCGTGAACACGATCGACTCAGTGACCTATATGGGCTACTGGAACTTCGGTTGTTATTGCGTGGGCGACTCGTTGAATCCACAGTTCGACTGTATGGGTGTGCTCGGCGGGAACGCATGGCCCGGAACTCCCTGCGAGGACGGCGATCCATTGACCACGAACGATACTTGGAGCTTCGATTGCGCATGCACAGGCATTGACACCAGCGGCACCTACGACTGCTTGCAGATCCTCAATGGCCCTAACATGCCAGGCACATCATGCGTGTGGAACAACCAACCTGGCGTATGGAGCATGGCTTGTATTTGTGTTCCGGATTCTGGAAACGTGTTTGACTGCCTCTGGGTGTTGAACGGCCCGAACTTGCCGGGAACAGCCTGTACCGTGCCAGGCACCACCTTGGAAGGCACGTGGAGCCTCGCTTGCGTATGCCTGCCTGACAGCACTGGCTTCCTCTACGATTGCAATGGCGTACTGAACGGCCCAGACATGCCCGGCATGCCCTGCGACGACTCGAACCCGGCTACAACGAACGACACATGGAACAGTGCCTGCGTATGCGTGGGCAACAGTAACGAGCCCTGCAATGCGGACTTCTGGGTGATCCAGGCCATGGGATCGGACAGCCTCCCCGTGCCTTACGAACTGTGGGTGTGGAACCTGAGCAGTGGCGGCAGTGGCAACTTCCAGTTCCTGTGGAATTTCGGCGACGGCACATCGTCCACGGATGCCTATCCTACCCACACGTACAGTGGTAATGGCCCGTATGTCCTCTGCCTAACGATCAACGACGACAACAACTGCACGAGCACGCACTGCGATTCGATCTCCATCAATGGTGATGGTATCTTCGAGGGCATGCCGTTGCACGACTCAGAAGACCGCCAGGACGGATTTACGCTCAACGTGCAGAACGCTACCGCAGTGCAGGAGCTCGTTGCCGACAACAGCATCGTTTTGTGGCCGAACCCGGCGACGGATGAACTGAACGTGGCCGTTGTTAGCGGCATGAACGGCGCGGTTACGGTGATGATAACCGACTTGGACGGCCGCACAGTGAAGACCGAGCGCATGAGCATTGCGGGTGGCCGCAGCCAACTCCGCATCGCGACCAATGGACTGAACGCGGGCATGTACCTGCTGCGTGTTAGCGATGGAAGTATGAACTTGAGCCAGCGTTTCGTGAAAACGAACTGATCCGACCTGAACGGGCCGAAGGGCGCTCCGACTTGTCGGGGCGCCCTTCGGCGCAAGGTTCCATGATCAACGAGAGACTCATAGCCGGTTGCGTCCGCAAGGATCCGAAGGCGCAGTATGAACTGTACCGCGCCTTGTATCCGATGATGATGTCCATCTGCACCCGCTACGAACGCGACAAACAGGAAGCCGCAGCGACGATGAACCAGGGATTCCTGAAGATCCTGGAGAACGTCGGTGAACGCCGGACCGGTGTGCCCTTCGAACCTTGGGCGAAGCGGATCCTCATCAATACCGTGATCGACGCGCATCGTCGCAGCAAGGAGCGCAAGGCAATGGAGTCAGCGGACATCAATGGTCACGAACCGGACGGTGCCGACATCAATGACTACCTGAAGCACATGGAAGCCGAAGCCTTCGCCGATCTGCTGACGCGGGTGCCGAAGATGTCGCGCACGGTGTTCAACCTGTTCGCCATCGACGGCTTCAGCCATGCGGAGATCTCCGTAATGCTCGGACTGAGCGAAGGCACATCGAAGTGGCATGTTTCCCATGCGCGCAGCGTGTTGCGCAACGCCATTGCCAGTGAGTCGCTGGCGCGTACAGAAAAGACCGTATCCCGATGAAAGACCCGAACGGATTCGACGAGCTCGCGCGCCAAAAGCTGGCGGAGCGGGATCACGCGTTCGACCCTGCGCACTGGACTGACATGCAGCGGCTGCTGGCCGAACGCGAACGCAAACCGAACGTGTGGTGGCCATGGATGGCGGCTGGCGTTCTGCTCTTGGGGGGCGCAACACTATGGTCCGTCGCTGACGAGGAGATCGCCTCTTCGCCTTCACCGACTGTTGCGGTCGTGGAAGAGGTCGAGCGTTCAACAAAAACCTCGGAAAACACGGCGACGGCACAGGTCTCCTCTTCGACACAGGCATCATCCGAAGCGCACGCACAAACTCTACGACCCGAAGCCACTCCGAAAAAGGAGGAACTGGGACACCAGCTTCCAGCCGGTGAGGCAAAGGGACTCCGGCTTCCAGCCGGTGATCAACAGGGACACACGCTTCTAGCCGGTGAGGCAAAAGATCACCACATGGACGTTGTGATCTTACCAAGCACCACTGTCAAGCCGGAGAAAGAACCGTCAACGAAGGCGACAATATCGGATACCACAGAGCCCGACCGCACATCCGAACTGAAGGATGCGGAATCCGGGATCGAACCGACAGCAAGCGGATCGGAAACCTCCTGGATCATCAACACGGTGAACAAGGACCTGGTGGAACCACGGATCGACACAGAGATCGCGATCGTTCAAGAGTCTGATGCACCACCCATAGAACCCGCGGTCGAAAATCCGGCCGAGCCAAGCACGGCAACCGCGGAGCCGACCGCACCAGGCCCAGGGGCACCCGCACCAGCTGTAGTTGAGCCAAGCATTGCTCCAGTTGCTCCACCCGAATGGCTCGCTGTGCGCAGGCCTTTCGAACTCTCGTTACTGGGCGGTGGATTCTCCACCACGAGCGATTATCGCGGCAGCGGAACGGAGACGTGGAAGGCGAGCACCGAGCGCCAGAACACATTGGGCGTTGGTATCGAAGGCGTGTGGAACATCGGGCGATATTTCGCGCTGGGTATTGGCGCTCACCACAGCAGCTACAAGGAGCGCTTGATCGCGGAAGAGTTGAGCAGGACCGACGAGCTCCGCACGAACAGCTATTTCTGGATGCCATTCGATACGATTGTCCTCACCGTCGTGGACACGGTGACCATCGGAGCAACGGAGTACTTCGTGAGCGAACTCGTTCCGATAACGATCAATGTACTGGGCATAGACACGGACACCAGCTACAACACGACGGTGCTGCGCCAGCGCCGTTCATCAACGAACACGGTACACTACATCGAGTTCCCCTTGCTGTTGGATGCGCACACCTCCTGCGGGCGTTGGGTATTTGGCCTTCGAGGAGGCCCGACCGTCGGGCTGCTCACCAGCAAACAAGGAATGATACCAAGCGCAAGCGAAACAGGCTATTCGGACCTGGACGAACGCACCTTCAGTACCTTGAACATCGGAGCCACGGCCCGCGCGTATGCGCGCTACCGGCTGTGCAGCGCGTGGTCCATCGGTGTGGAGCCAACGTGGCGCCAACAGCTTGGCAACGCGTTCGCTGATCCCGACGTGCAACGGCGTGGTGCCGCATTCGGCGGATACTTGAGCCTTTCATATCGCTTCGCGCCGAAGAGCATTGTGCCCTGAGCGGCGCGAAGGAGAAAGCGTCAACTTCGCCCCATGGCGGATGATCTGGAGAACTTGACAGCCTTCGTCCGCGAGGGCATTGTTCGGGCGGTGATCGAGATACCGGCGGGCACTACGGACAAACGGCAGTACGACAAGGCATCGGGTACCTTCCCGATCGACCTGCGCGACGGCATACCGCGCCGCATCGCCTTCCTGCCGTATCCGGCGAACTACGGCTTCATACCGGGAACGATGATGGACAAGGCACAGGGTGGCGATGGTGACGCGCTGGATGTGTTCGTGCTCTGCACCGCTCAACCAAGCGGTACGGTGATAGAGGTAGAACCGATCGGCATCATCGAGCTGTTGGATGCGGAAGAGCGCGACGACAAGATCATCGCCTT
>JANOPI010000422.1:0-1614 GCA_031421755.1 Flavobacteriales bacterium
GGTGGGTCTGTGTTGGTTTGTTTGCAATTGCTTTTCTTTTGCGGTACTTTTTGCGTTCTGGTTTGGTCGGCTGCTGTACCATGTACCAGGCACCACCGACAACCGCTCCCTTATGGTCAGCGAAGGCCATCATGCTTCCACCTCTTCCACTTCGTTCTCGGCGAGTTTGCGGGCGATGGCGTTGAGCGGGGTCTCCTCCTTTACCACATCCTTCTCCACCTTGAGATTCGAGATGATGAAGTTCTGGCGCTCGGGCGTGTTCTTGCCCATGTAGAAATCAAGCAGCTCGTGAACGCTGGCATCCTTGGTGATCATCACCGGCTCCAAACGGATGTCAGGCCCGATGAAGTGCTTGAACTCGTCCGGGCTGATCTCCCCGAGCCCTTTGAAACGCGTGATCTCGGCTGTCTTACCGAGCTTGCTCAAGGCGTTCTGGCGCTCACCTTCGCTGTAGCAATAGATCGTATCCTTCTTGTTGCGCACCCGGAAGAGCGGCGTTTGAAGGATGTAGAGGTGGTCGTTCTTGATCAGGTCCGGGAAGAACTGAAGGAAGAAGGTCATCATCAGCAGACGGATGTGCATACCGTCCACATCGGCATCGGTAGCGATCACGATGCGGTTGTAGCGCAGGCCGTCCATGCCGTCCTCGATGTCGAGCGCGGACTGGATCAGGTTGAACTCCTCGTTCTCGTATACCACCTTTTTGGTAAGTCCATGGCTGTTGAGCGGTTTGCCCTTCAGGCTGAAAACGGCCTGCAGGTTCACGTCGCGGCTCTTGGTGATGCTGCCGCTGGCGCTGTCGCCCTCGGTGATGAAGAGGGTGCTCTCCATCTTGCGGGGATCGTTCTTGGGATCGCTGAGGTGGATGCGGCAATCGCGCAGTTTCTTGTTGTGCAGATTCGCCTTCTTGGCGCGTTCGCGCGCCAGCTTGCGGATACCGCTGAGCTCCTTCCTCTCACGCTCGCTTTCCAGGATCTTCGCTTGCAGGGCGTTGGTGGTCTCCGGGTTCTTGTGCAGGAAGTTGTTCAGCTTGGTGGCCAGGAAATCACCGATGAACGAGCGCATGCTCTGCCCGCCGGGTTCGATCTCCAGGGAACCGAGCTTGGTCTTGGTCTGGCTCTCGAATACGGGTTCGATCACCTTCACAGCCACTGCTGCCACGATGCCTGTTCGCACGTCACCGGCTTCCCAGTCCTTCTTGAAGTAGTCCTTGATGACCTTGGCCACGGCCTCACGGAAGGCGCCCTGGTGCGTACCGCCCTGCGTGGTGTGCTGGCCGTTCACGAAGCTGTAATATTCCTCGCCGTAGTGGCTGGCGTGGGTCATCGCCACTTCGATGTCATCGCCCACGAGGTGGATGATCGGGTACAGCGGCTCGCCGTCCATCTTCGTGTTCAGCAGGTCCAGCAGGCCGTTCTTGCTCTGGAACTTCTGGCCATTGAAGTGGATCGTGAGGCCCGTGTTCAGGTAGCAGTAGTTCCACAGCAGCCGCTCGATGTGCTGGTCGCGGTACTGGTAGTGGCGGAAGATGGTCTCGTCCGGCTCGAAGACCACGCGGGTGCCGTTCGTCTCAGTGGTTGACACGAGCTTCTCGTCCTTGCGCAGCACGCCGGT
>JANOPI010000423.1:0-5532 GCA_031421755.1 Flavobacteriales bacterium
TCTGCTCATGGCTTGATCCTATCTTGGTGCATTCACTTTCCTCATGCAAACTTCAGCATTCAAGGCGTGGCTGCAAACCAGCTACCTGCAAAAGACCGGTCAGGCGCTGGCGGCGGGCACGCAGATCTCGCGCATCGCCAATTGCAGCACTATCGAGCAGATCGAAGGCGACTTGGACGAGCACTTCGAACGCGATGGCATGGAATCCATCCTGCGCATGCTGACCTACTCCGTGCCCGACTTCGAGAAGGGCATCGCACCTAAGCACCACATCCCGATCCGAGGCAACGTGTGGAACGGAACCACGACCTACCGAAGCGCCGCCAACCTCTACAGGAAGTTCCGCATCGCGCAAACCGGCGATGAGGAGCGCGCGATCGATGCGATACTGGCCAGCCTGAAGTTGTCCGCACGCACGGAACGGACCGCCGTGCAGAAGATCCGGACCACACAGAAACGCTTCCGGTACATGGTGCTGGAGCAATGGGACTACCGCTGCGCTGCAACGAACAGCGGCCTGATGCTCACCGCAGCGCACATCAAGCCGTGGAGCAAGAGCAACGATGAGGAACGGCAGAACCCGTTCAATGGCCTGTGCCTCTCACCGCTTTACGATCGCGCCTTCGACAAGGGGCTGATCACCTTCGGGAACGATGGGAAGGTGGCTGCCTCGGCCAAGGTGCCCGTGAAGGAGTTGAAGCTGGTGGGGGTGAGCTTGAACGTGCAGTTGGCTGGGCTTACAGCCAGACACCACGCCTTTCTTGACTATCACAGGAGCGAGGTGCTGGTGAAGTAGGACATGGTACAAGGGTAGAGCCTCGCGTCATGTCCACCTCTCACCGTTTTCCCTTTTGCCTGCGCAGATCAGCGGCCAATTGCTTCATGGCTTTCGTGTCCACGGTATCGTAGTCGCTCTTGTCGTAGATGCTCAGTAGGTACACTTCGGCATCCTCCGTGACGACGTAAGTGATGACGCGACCACCGCCGCTCTTGCCTTTGCCCTTGCTAGAGATCGCAAGTCGGACCTTGAATAATCCATGACCAAGGCTCGTTCCGGTGGACGGCCGTTCCTCCAACTCCTTCTCCAGCGCCACAAGGTCTTTCGCGAGGGAGCGGTGCCGCTTCAACAGTGGCCGCAACTCCTTCTCGAACTCTGGCGTGGGGATGACCCTATGCTTCACGCAGCACGTCCTTCAGGGTCCGTTTCTTCAGCTTGCCGGAACGCATGCGCGCTACTTGGCCGAGTGCAGTGCTCAAGGAACTGCGCAACTTAAATAGTTGCTCATAGTGGCGCATTCGCTCCACCATGTCATTCCATTCATCCAGCGGGACCAGGACAGCCTGCGCGTTACCTTGTGTGTCGTGTACCACCTGCACTGGGACTTTCATGCTACCAAAAGTAAGCGGCCTTTCTCAACCTGCAGACACTCGGCAACCGCTTTGCGCTGGTTACCGCCCACGCTGAAGGGCTGGCACGGCGGACCACCGATCACGATGTCGGCCTGTGGAAAGTCGAAGCCGACCTCCAGTTTCACGGCGTAGCACTCGCTGCCCAGGTTGTGGCGGTAGCTGGCGGCCGCCGAGCCTGCCCCGGCCCCAGAGCCGGGGTTCATCTCGAAGCCGATGGTCTTGTACCCAGCGGCCTCGAAGTCCAAGGCCGCTCCGTCGCCGAAGCGGCTATGGCGCGTAGGAGACAAGCCACCGCAACCTGCAAACAGGTCCAGCACCACGGCCTCTTCGATAGGCGCGCCAGCCTGCCGTAGGCAGGGCACCAACAACGCATTGATCTCCTCGATGTATCCCATCACACGCTGCCGATCTTCTTGGCGATCGGCGTGGTGATAGTAAGGTGACAGGGTGCATGCCTTGAAGGAAGCATGTTCAGGCTCGAGTAGATCGACCGTAAGCTCCCGAACGCTATTTTGTTACCGCCACGTTGCCGGAATTCCCGGCGATCGTGACTTTCACAGCCGCAGATGAAAGCCCTACTCGACACCAACATCATCATCCATCGTGAGGCCATCACGCCGATGGTGAATGCGGATGTTGGGACCTTGTTCAAATGGCTCGACCGGCTGAAGTACGAGAAGTGCATCCATCAGGTAACGGTCACCGAGATCAGTAGCCATCGCGACCCGAAGGTGGTGAAGGCGATGGCGATCAAGATGGACAGCTACACGCTGTTGAAGACGACCGCGCCGCTGACGGAGGAGGTGAAGCTGGTCGCCGATGAACTGGATACGGAGCCCAACGATGCTGGCGATACAGCGCTCATCAACGAGGTCTTCGCCGGGCGGGTCGACCTGCTGATCACTGAGGACAAGAAGATCCACACGAAGGCGAAGCGGCTTGGGCTGGAAGCTCGTGTGTTGAACATCGAGCGGTTTCTGGAGCGTGCCGTTGCGGAGAACCCCGAGCAGGTCGACTACAAGGTCCTTTCAGTGCGTAGGGAGTTGTTCGGGAACATCAACTTGAAGGATGGCTTCTTCGATTCGTTCCGCGAGGACTACCAGGGATTCGATGGTTGGTTCAACAAGAAGGCTAACGACCATGCCTATGTGTGCCGACGCGACGAGTCGATCGGTGGCTTCCTCTTCCTGAAGGTGGAGGACGAGTCGGAGAGCTACGCGGACATCACGCCGCCGCTTCCGTCGGCAAAGCAATTGAAGATCGGTACGCTGAAGGTGGTGCTGAACGGACGGCGGCTGGGCGAACGCTTTTTGAAGATCGTGTTCGACAACGCGCGCATCAACAAGGTGGAGGAGGTCTACGTCACCATCTTCGAGCGAACCGATGAACAGAAGCGGCTCATCGAACTGCTCACAACCTGGGGTTTCAAGAAGCACGGGGTCAAGCAGTCGAAGTCCGGGGAAGAGCTGGTGTTCGTCCGCACTATGCGCAAGGACAATCCGGCAACGGAGCCCAAGCATCGCTACCCGTGGCTGCGCAAGGACAGAAAGGTCTATGTGGTTCCGATCCGGCCGGAGTTCCACACAGAGCTATTACCCGATTCGATCCTGCGCACGGAGGACTTGTCAGCGCAACAGGATGGCGAGCCGCACCAGAACGCGATCAGCAAGGTGTACGTGTCGCACACCATGAACCGGGACCTGCAACCGGGCGACACGTTGATTTTCTATCGCACCGCAGGACCTGGCGGCATCCACAAGGGTGTCGCTACCACGATCGGCATCGTCGAGAGTGTCATCAATCCGGTCCCCGATTTCGAGACGCTGCGTTTCCACAGCCGGAAGAAGTCGGTGCTGGACTTAAATCAGTTGCAGGAGTTCTGGGACCGCAACCCGAAGAACCGCCCATGCGTGATCAACTTTCTTTTCGCTTTCTCCTTACGGAAGCGGCTCATTCTTCGCGACATGCTTGACTACGGCATCCTTCCCAACATGGAAGTGATAAGAACTATCAATGAGGTGCCCTTCTCGTCCCTTGAGAAGCTGATACGTTTGGCAGGCATATGAAGGTCCTCATGTCCATCAAGCCGGAGTTCGCGTCGAAGATCTTCGATGGCTCCAAGCGCTACGAGTTCCGACGCATGATCTTCAAGCAGCCGAACGTGACGAAGGTGGTGGTCTATGCCTCCTCGCCCACGCAGATGGTGATCGGAGAGTTCGAGATCGAGAGCATCCTGGAGCACCACCCCAAGGAGTTATGGAACCGCACCCGCGAAGGGGCCGGGATCAGCAAGGGCTACTTCATGGAGTACTTCGGGACGAAAGACGTGGGCTATGCCATACGCATCAAGACCTCGAAGCTCTACCGCAAGCCCAAGTGCCTGAAGGCCGACTACAACCTGAAGCCGCCGCAGAGCTACTTGTACTTGGTATAGGTAGAAATGACGAACGCCCCCCGGCAAGGAGGGCGTTCGCCTTTGAGAGAATAGAGCTTATCGTTGGATGACCAGTCGCACCGTGTTGCTCGCGTTCGGAGTTGTCAGCCTTACGTGGTACAACCCATCCGGCACTGAGGACAAGTCGAGCGTCTCGGTTTGACCGGCGAGGACTTGACCGAGGCTCGCCAGCGTCTGACCAAGAGCGTTGACCACCTCGATACGCACAGGGTCTACCAGATCCAGCGGTACGTTGATGGTAACTGCGCCTTGGCTTGGGTTCGGGAACACACCCACACTTTCCAGGCTCATGCCACCCGCATCGTCATTCAAGTCCATTGACTTAAGGACCATCGTGCCGTCGTCACGCACCGCGCCCGACCCATCACCGGACAGGACCATGTTCGAGCAACTACGCGTTGCCTGCGGCGAACTCCAATAGCGGTTGTTCTCGGTCTCGTTCGTCTCCGCCACTGCGTTCAGCCGATCAATGATGTACCCGACGTAATACGTGCCGTTGGGAACCCCAGTGAGATTGCAGAGGTTCACCGTGATGCTCTCAGCATTGGTTGCTCCGGGCGTCAGGGAGCTTACCGCATCAGTTCCAATGAGATAGTCGGAGGCGCTGATGGTCGTGTTCGTGCTCAAGTAATACCCGAGCGACGACGAACCGGCGTTAGCAGTGCCGTTGTTGATCACGGTCACGCTGATGCTGACGGAGTTCCCGCTAACGGAGAGGTTGCTGGTGGTCTTGTAGAGGTTTGCGCCAGTACCGCCACCGCTGGAACATGAGCCGCTCGAGTTGGCTGAGGTGTAGCAGTAATTCGGCTTTGGCCGACATCCACATTCGCTGAAAATGGGGTAATTCGTGGCGCTGAGTGGGAACTGCGCATCGCCTACATCCCTCCACTCAAAATGAATGTGGTCGGCGTTGGGTCCAGGATTACCGGTTGTCCCGCCATCCCCGATGGCACATCCCTGTTGCACCACGTCATTGACCGCCACGTAGATCGAATTGAGGTGGGCATAGTAGGTGATCGTATTGTCGCTGTGACGGATCTTCACCAGACGCCCGTACCCGGTCGTAAGCGATCCATTGATCTGTGCGTAGATCACAGTGCCGGCAGCAGATGCCCGGACAGGGTCGGTCACGCCATTCGGCGAGTCAAAGTCAACGGCCATGTAGGTGTGCGGGGTGTACCCGTAGTTCTGATAGCAGGTGGAACCGGTTGAACCACTTGGGAACGGGGTAGCTGCGCGCGACACGTAATAAGTCACGCCCGTGTTCCAAGGCAACTCGAAGGTCGGCTGCATCTTGAGCATGCCCTCCTGCTCTTCCTCGGTGACCGGCTTGAGCAGGTCCTTGGCCGGCATGTTGGCGGGGACCCATCCCAGCACCTCGCTCCATGAACCGGCAGCCGCGGGTATCACCTTCTCTTTACCGGAGCCGATGTCCAGGATGGCGGTGGCCGTTGCGGCAGAATGGAGGTGCTTGGGAAGCTCGGTCGTGGTGGCGTAGGCCATGTACTTCCCGTCCGGAGAGACCTTCGGGGTGGTGAGGTAGCCGTCGCTCACGTCCACTTCCCTCCACGCATTCGTGGTGAGGTCGAGGATCCAGATCCCCAAGTGTTCGTCCGCGCTCCCGAAGACCAGCTTCTCCAACAGGAGCATGTTCGGCGCCGGGCAGG
>JANOPI010000424.1:0-1768 GCA_031421755.1 Flavobacteriales bacterium
GGTCGCACTTCCGCATCCTTTTGGGCCAGTACACGGCGATGGTCGTGTTCAAGGTGATCATCACCCTGAGCCTGCTCGCGCTGGGCGGCATGCTGGTGATGCGTGAACAGATGAACATCGGCCAGTTCGTGGCGGCGGAGATCGTGATCCTCTTGCTTATGTACGCCGTGGAGAAGATCGTCCTCAGTATCGAAGGCGTGTACGATGTGCTAACCGCACTGGAGAAGATCGGCTTCGTAACGGACCTGCCGCTGGAGCGCACCACCGGCTTGCGTGTGCTCTCCACCGACCCCTCAACGGGCCTGGATGTGCAGCTCACCGACGTGGGCTTCCGTTCGCACTTCAACCAGCGGCATGTATTGGAAGGCATTAACATGCGCTTGAAGCCCGGCGAAAAGGTCTGCCTCCATGGACCGAACGGATCGGGAAAGACCACGCTCCTGCGAATACTCGGTGGGGCCATGCCCGCGCACGAAGGCAACGTGCAGTTCGATGGTCATCCATTGAACAGCTTGGACCTCGACCAAGTGCGCTCCATCATCGGCGACAGCTTGAACGATGAAGATGTCTTCGCCGGTACCGTGCAAGAGAACATCGCCGTAGGCCGCGCATGGGTGAAGGACGAGGACCTGACGGAAGCCTGCCACGTGACCGGTCTCTTCGATCAGCTCGCGCACTATCCGGAAGGACTGCTCACGAAACTCGATCCACAAGGGTCGCGCCTACCGAAGAGCTTGGTGAAGCGCATCATCCAAGCGCGATGCATTGCCGGTAAGCCACGCTTGATACTCCTGGAGGACAGCCTACAGAACTGGGATGCCAAGGACCGCGAGCAACTGCTCGGTTGGATCACCGCACCGGAGCGCCCATGGACCTTGCTCGCAGTGAGCAATGACCCTTGGCTCCAACAGCGATGCGCACGTACGGTGGAATTGAGGAACGGACGCATACATACCGCCTGAGCCATGCTGAACCTCAGCCCCGATAACCGTGTGCCCGAGCTGGAACGCACCAGCTTGAAAGCCTTCCGCACCATTGGCAACGCCACGGCCAACAAACTATTCGCGCGCTGGGTGATCGCCATTTGCGCAGTGATGCTCATCGGCCTCTTCCTGCCGTGGACGCAGAACATCCGCGCACGCGGAACGGTGACCAGTCTCTCGCCGGATCAGCGACCGCAAACGATCCATGCCATCATCCCCGGTCGTTTGGAAGAGTGGTTCGTGCGCGAAGGCCAACTCGTACACAAGGGCGATACGATCCTCCGGCTGAGCGAAGTGAAAGCGGAGTACTTCGACCCGCAACTCCTGGACCGCACGCAGAGCCAGATCACCTCCAAGGAACTCACCGGCAAGAGCTACGAAGAGAAAGTGCATTCGTTGGATGCGCAGATCGATGCGCTCAACAGTGGGCTGCGTATCAAGTTGGAGCAAGCGCGCAACAAGATCATCCAAGCCGGGTTGAAGGTGCAGAGCGACAGTATCCGCGTGGTGGCGGCCCGCACAGAGATCAAGGTGGCCGACGATCAATACGCGCGCGGTGAACAGCAATTCAAGGAAGGCCTGGTGAGCAAGGTGGAATTGGAACGCAGACAGGTAGCGCAGCAACGCGCCAATGCCACGCTCATCGATGCGCAGAACAAGTTGCTCGATGCGCGCAACGAATTGCTCAACGCACAGCTCGACATCAACGGCATCCGCAATGACTACCGAGATAAGTTGAGCAAGGCCGAGAGCGAGAAGTACGCCAGCATGAGCGAGATGTACAC
>JANOPI010000425.1:0-1911 GCA_031421755.1 Flavobacteriales bacterium
ATGTCCATGAGCACCACGTCTGGTCGATGTTCCGCGATCAGCACGAGTCCTGCTTCGGCATTTGCACATGATGTACAGCGGAAGCGCCCGCTCGTATTCAACAAGGTACTCAGGCTGTTCCGGTACTCATCATGGTCTTCGATGAGCAGCACATGGAGGGGTGTCCCGTTCGTCATCATCTGCAAGCGTTCTGGTGTGGCTTTCGGTGAAGACATGTGCCGGATTCTGCCGCTATTTCTTCTTCATGCAAGACGGACTTCGAGCACGTAGTGGGCGCTACGGGCGAAAAAGTCCAACGCCGCAGGAAGGAGAAAGAGCGGTGGAAGACGGCATAGGGATTCATCGGATGTCACACCTGTCACGGAGAGACGAGCGCAAGCTACCGGTCGGTCCTCAGCCGTGAATCACGCATTGGGGTGATGCTCGTCCAGCGGCAGGGCGATCACTACGGCGGTGCCCAGCGGTTCCACGCGGTCCATGCGCACGCTGCCGTTCCACCGCTCCATGCGTTTGCGGATGTTCAATAATCCCTGGCCACCACCAGCGGTGGAGCGATCGCCCGTGCCGTCGTCGGTGATGCGCAATACGAGCGCGCCTTTCACCGTATGGGCCACGAGGTTCACGGTGCGCGCTCCCGCATGTTCCACGATGTTCTGCAACACCTCCTTGGTGGCCAGGTACAGATCACGCCTCTTGGGCGGGCTGAGGTGAACGGGGGTCTTCACGCCCTCGGTGTTGGTGCGGAACACCAGATCATGCTGCCGGGCGAGATCCGCTGCATACCGATCGATGAAGGCGATGCTCGCTTCCCAGCGGTCGCTCTTGGGATCGAGGCTCCAGATGATCTCATCGATCTTGCGGAGCATGCCCCCGCTCAACTCTTCGATGCGCTGGAGTTCGGCATGGCCGGGGGCCTCCTGCGTGCTGTTGCGCAGGCCCATGCGGGAGAGCAGCAGCAGGTTGCTCACGTCGGCGCTCAGATCGTCGTGTACATCCGTAGCGATGCGCTGACGTTCCTCATTGCGCACGTGCTCATCCTCCAGCTCACGCAAATGGCGGCGCAATGGCCGCTGTGTCCACCAACGTAACCCGAGGACCACAAGTGCGGTGATACTGACGGCGATCGCCAAAGGCCACATGGGGGCAAAGTAGGCCGAGCGGCGCACCACCTTCGCGCCATGGATCCACGGGAACTGCGAATCGAGGACTACACGTACCACCTGCCGGCCGAGCGCATCGCCCAGCATCCACTGGCGGAACGGGATGGGGCGAAGCTGCTCATCTGCCGGGGGGGATCGATCACCGATGAGCACTTCGGCCACCTGGCCGATCACCTGCCGACCGGTTCCTTGCTGGTGCTGAATAACACGCGCGTGGTGAAGGCGCGGCTCGTTTTCCACCGGTCTACAGGAGCGCGGATCGAGTGCATGGTGCTGCGTCCCGAGTCGGATCGCGCTATGGAAGCCGGATTGCAGGACCGGGGAACATCACGCTGGTGGTGCATGGTAGGCAATGCCAAACGATGGACCGGGGAGCCGCTCATCCTGAGCGACGGCGGACTGGAACTCAGGGCGGAGCGGATGGAACATCACGAAGGTGAGCACCTTGTTGAATTCCATTGGGAGGGAGAAGCCCCTTTTGCTGAAGTACTTGCGCTGGTGGGCCATGTCCCGCTTCCGCCTTACATGAAACGGATGGAAGATGTGGATGACCCGATGCGCTACAACACCGTCTTCGCCGTGCAGGACGGGTCGGTTGCCGCGCCAACGGCCAGTCTTCATTTCACGCCGGAGACCCTTCGTTCGCTGGATGCCGGATCAGTGCGCCGCACCAGCGTTACCCTGCACGTGGGAGCAGGGACCTTTCTCCCGGTGAAAGCCGCGCGCATGGACGGCCACCAGATGCACAGCG
>JANOPI010000426.1:0-4591 GCA_031421755.1 Flavobacteriales bacterium
CAGCCGGTGTGAGCACGGAACAATTGCACCATCCGCGATCGGTGCAAGTGAGGCCGCGATCAGTCCATTGATGGGGAGCGCTTCGTACGGGATCTTTGACCGTTGCAAACAACCCGATCCATGTTCCGGCCATTCCATATCCCTGTTATCGCCATGCTGGCTGCTGCGCCGATGGTGCTCAATGCCAACAACATCACGGTAAACAACGTGACCCTCACCGGGCAGGTGCCGGCGAGTGATACCTGGCAAGTGCAGTTCGATATCAACTGGGAGAATGGGTGGAGAACCAGCACGGCCGAGGCGAACCATGATGCGGCCTGGGTCTTCATCAAATTCAAGGCGGGCTTGGACCCGGCTTGGCGGCACGCCACTTTGAGCGTTGGTGGTCATGTGGGTCCGCTCGCTACCACTAGCGATCTCAAGGGCGTTTTCATCCGCCGGAATGTGGACGGCATCGGGAACTTCAGCTGCACTGGCGTGCAGTTGCGCTGGAACTATGGAGCCAGCGGCGTAGCGGATAACGACCTCATCGAGGTGCGTGTGTTGGCGATCGAAATGGTACTTGTTCCGCAAGGGGCCTTCGTTGTGGGCGACGGCACCAGCACAGGTATCGAGCGCCAGTTCGAAGCGGGCAACACGGGAGCACCGTTCACGATCGGCTCGGAAGCGGCGCTGAACCTTGGCGGAACTGCCCCGACCAGCTTGTGCAACCATAACAACGTTACCACCGGTGGAGGTGGCAACGATGATTTCAACTACACCACGAGCACCACATTGCCGGTAGCTTATCCCAAAGGGTTCAATGCGTTCTACGTGATGAAGTACGAATGTACGCAGGGGCAGTATGTTGATTTCCTGAACATGCTCTCCACTGCCCAGGCCATAGCCCGTTTCGCGGGTATGTCACCGTTCACCGGGGTCAGCGGGCTCACGATCGATGACACGGGTACGGCGCCTGACGTGTATGTGACAACGAGCCCAGAGCGTGCCTGCGGATTTATCGGGACCGTTGACTTGATGGCCTATGCTGATTGGGCGGCACTGCGACCGATGACGGAACTGGAGTATGAAAAGGCTTGTCGCGGGAACCGGCCTGCTGGAGCGAACGAGTATGCATGGGGAACGGTCAGTGTACGCAGCACACAATACACGGTCACGGCTTCGGGCGCTTCGACCGAAACGGTGAACGCCATCGGCACGGAGGGCAATGCGAACGTTCCGCCTATTGTTCAGCCAGCGCAACCACTGCGTTCCGGTGTGTTCGCGGGCAGCCTGGTCTCACCCGATCGTCAGGCTTCCGGCGCAGGGTACTACGGTGCGATGGAACTTTCCGGCAACGTGGATGAACGAACGATCAGCATCGGTAGCGCCGTGGCCAGGGCATTCACAGGGGTCAACGGCGACGGTGCGCTCACTGTTGCCGGTATAGCCGATGTGGCTGGATGGCCTACGACCGGAAATCCGATCTCCATGCGTGGATCCGGGTTCAACAATGCATCCGCCCCGTTCACGAACCGCATGCGGGTTTCCAGCCGTCTGTTGCCCAACCAGGCATCCAACGCCGGTTCCGATTCGGGGATCCGTTTGTGCCGCTTGCCATAACCCTTGCCATCGCACCGATGAACTACGCGATCGCCGCGGTGCTCCTGTTTTTCGGATCACCGCTACTGGCCCAGAACAACGCCATCTTTCAAGGAGGCTCCAGCGATGGCTACACACGCGGTGGAGCGGCACATCTTGTCAGTACGGCCGGTATATTTTCCGGTGGCACCGGTGATGGCTACATGCGCAACGGCTTCGCGCAATCGATCAGTACGGTGGGCCTGTTCGCTGGTGGGGCGGGTGATGGGTATATGCGCAATGGTTTCGCCCAACCGCCCAATACGATCGGTGTTTTCAGCGGTGGTGCCGGCGATGGTTACGCCCGTAATTCCGGTGTGAGCATCCGCGCCAGTTTGCAGTGCATCGCGTTTCTGGAAGGTCCGTGGAACAGTGGTGCGCAGTTGATGAACGATAACCTGCGAGCTGCCAACTTGATCCCGCTCACCGAGCCCTACACCGCGTTGGGCTACGCGCAGGCCGGTGGTGGTGGTGGCGAGACCACGGTGCCTTCGATGCTTTTGGACAACGCCGGTGGTGCCATCGTGGATTGGGTGCGTGCAGAACTGCGGAGTGCCACCGCTCCGGGCACCTTGCTCGCCGTGCGCCATGCGCTGTTGAACCGCAGTGGTTATCTGGTGGATCCGGTCACGGGCGATGACTTCATCCAATTCGATGCGCTGCCCGGCAATTATCACATCGTGGTGCGGCACCGCAATCACTTGGGAGTGATGACGGCTACACCGATCGCGCTCAATGCCGCCGCCGCGGAGATCGACTTCACGCTGCCGTCCACGCCGACCTTCGGCACGAACGCGCGCAAGTCGATCGGTCCGGTGCAGGTATTGTGGTCGGGAGACGTCACGGGTAACCGTCAGCTCAAATACACCGGAACAGGTAACGACCGCGATCCGCTGCTGGTCGCTGTTGGGAGCACAACGCCGAACAACATCCTCACCGGGCAGTATGATCGCAAGGATGTGAACATGGATGGCACGGTGAAGTACACCGGCAGCGCGAACGATCGTGATCCGATCCTGGTGAACGTTGGCAGCACCACGCCGAACAACACACGAACGGAGCAGGTGCCCTGAAATGACCTGGGCGATGGATCTTGTCGAGCCCGAGTTGGCTGGAAGAGCAAGCCGGACCAAGAGCACTTTCCGCGTCTTGCTATAGCATGGATCACACCGCGATCCGTCCTGCTCGAACCACGTTCCGTCCATTGAACGGTCCTTGTGTACCGGAGACATTTGACCTTTCCAAAACCAGCGCCTACCATGAATTTCAGACCTCTTCGATCCATATTGGCCTTGTTGCCGTTGAGCCTTTGGGCGAACAACATCCAAGTGAGCAATGTGACCCTCACCGGGCAGAACACCACCACCGACACATGGCAGGTGCAATTTGACCTGAGCTGGGAGAATAGCTGGCGAACAAGCTCGGGCGAATCGAATTACGATGCCGCCTGGGTCTTCATCAAGTACCGCTTCGGGCCGAACCTCGATTGGCGGCACGCCACGCTCTCACCTACGGGACATGTCGCTTCAAGCGGGAGCATCATCGCACCGCCGGGTGATCTGAAGGGTGCCTTCATCCACCGTAGCGTCAACGGCATCGGCAACGTGAACTTCACAAGCACACAGCTGC
Organism: Flavobacteriales bacterium; assembly: GCA_031421755.1. GTDB lineage: Bacteria > Bacteroidota > Bacteroidia > Flavobacteriales_F > PHOS-HE28 > PHOS-HE28. The sequence continues at coordinate 3,250 of JANOPI010000426.1, forward strand.
AGTGGAGCTACGCCGGTACCGGAATTAGCGACAACGACCCGATCGAGTTGCGAGTGCTGGCCATCGAAATGGTCTTCGTTCCGCAAGGGTCGTTCGCCTTGGGAGATGGCACCACCACCAGCATCGCGGGCCAGTTCGAGCTTGGCCAGACCGCAGGGCCTTTCATCGTTACTTCTGAAGATGCGATAATCCTTGGCGGGGCCGGGGCCACCAGCCTGAACACTCGGAACAGTACCGGACTTTCTGTTCCCGACGATTTCAACTACACGGTTACCCAGACGTTGCCGGCCGGGTACCCCAAGGGCTTCAATGCCTTCTATGCCATGAAGTACGAGGCGAGCGAAGGCCAGTACGTTGATTTCCTGAACCTGCTCACAGCCTCGCAGGCAGCCACGCACTTTCCCAACCAAACGGGATCCCTGGGTCATACGATCGATGATACCGGTGTGGCCCCGAACATCTACGTGACCTCCGCGCCGGAAAGGGCCTGTGGGACCGGTCTCGGTTCATTAGCAGCCTATGCCGATTGGGCGGCTTTGCGCCCGATGAGCGAACTGGAATACGAGAAACTGTGCAGGGGGACACTGCCTGCCGTAGCAAACGAGTACTCCTGGGGAAGTATCACGCTCTCTGCGAGCACGGCCACACTCGGCTCCTCTGGCACCGCCAACGAAGTGGTCACGAATCCGGGTGCTGGGGGGTTGGCGAACTACCTGGTTGCCAACACTGGCAACCAGCGTCCATGGCGCGTGGCCGCGATCCCGGCGAGCATTGCTTCGCCCACCAGGGTGCAAGCGAGTGCGGCCTTTTACGGAGCGAACGAACTCACCGGGAATCTGTCTGAGAACTGTGTGAGCGCCGGAAGCGTACCAGCGCGGGCGTTCTTGGGATCACATATGGGCGATGGTGCGCTCACCGCTATTGGAGCGACGGATATCACCAACTGGATCTCGGTCAATGTGACCAGCGGTTCCATCCGGCAACGCGGTGGGAATTTCAGTATTGGAATAGGGACGCTGATGCGCCTTTCCCATCGGAATTTCACTACCAGCGGGAATGTTTTCAGCCCCTTTGCAGGCATTCGACTTTGCCGCTTGCCTTGAGTACCATGAGAGCGACCAGTGTTCTTGGGCGAATTGTAGTGCTCTCATGCACGGCGTACTTCCCTGCGCTACTCATGGGGCAGGGCAATGCGATGTTCCAAAGCGGGGCGGGTGACGGCCACGCCCTTGGGAACTCGGCATTCCCTGCGTCCAGCACGGGCATCTTCGCTAGTGGCGTGGCGGACGGATATGCGCAAGGGGAGTTCAGTGGAAATTCCAGCACGGCGGGCGTCTTCACC
>JANOPI010000427.1:0-8639 GCA_031421755.1 Flavobacteriales bacterium
GGGAAAAAAGATACAATTTTTGTTCTTCTTTTCACTGCTAAAACTAACAGTCGATATTTCTGTCTTGATAAAATGCTGCTGAAAACAATGAAAATCACTGCTAGGATGCGATGGCACAAAAGCGTGCGTTTGACTACCTGAGAAAATGGCAAGAAATGTTTCTTTTCGTCTTACGCAAGGAACTTTAGTGTGGAGGTGGAAGATGACATGAAAGACCGAGGTAAGGTAAGTTGAGTCAGTTTTTGTAAAAAAAAGAGATATTTTGAATTTCAAAGTTATTTCTTGATATTTGACTTTTCCAATTTGATACGTTGATTTGGTTTGACGTGTTTTTGCGTTGCTGAGTGTGGCTAAAGCCGGTCGAAAGTACCTGAAGGCGGCGGCAAACTTATGAACAACTGCCTGACATATGCACAAGCATTTGTGGATGGCCGTTTTTCTTCATTCGTCGCAGGCAACCGATAACTGGTCGACCGAAACTGCGCGGCGAAAGTAATGGGATAGTTGGAATGGCCAAGCTCATCCGCCTGCTTTGTTGGCGAGCATGGGCACGAAGCTGAAGGCTCCATGGTCCTGTTTATCAACCGTTTCTGATGTTTTTCGAACAAGGGTACACATGCGCTGATGTTCATCTGGTCCGACAGGAATAACCATGATCCCCCCCACTTTCAACTGTGCCGGCAGATCAGTGGGCACCTCCGGAGCGCCACAGGTAACGATGATCCGGTCGAACGGCGCATGGGACGGCAAACCCTTGTATCCGTCACCATAAATAAGATTGGCCCGATAGCCCAGGCGCTCTAAGCGTTGTTTGGTATCCAGGTGCAAGGGCTTGTGTCGTTCGATGCTGAAGACCTTCGCGCCCAAAGCGCAGAGCACGGCGGTCTGATACCCGCTGCCGGTGCCGATCTCCAGCACCTTCATCCCCTTGGCGAGTTGGAGCAACTGGCTCTGGAAGGCCACGGTATACGGTTGCGAGATGGTCTGCCCACAGGCGATGGGAAAGGCCTGATCGGCGTAGGCGAGCCGTAGGAAGGCGCTGTCGTTGATAAAAAGGTGGCGGGGCACCGAAGCGATGGCCTGCAGGACGGCCAGGTCGCTGATGCGCTTGCGTTTGAGTTCTTCCACCAGCTGCTTGCGCATGCCTTGGTGGCGGTAGTCGTCGATCATGTGCGTGGGAAGGCGGCCGAAGCTACCGGGCGCTTCAATGAGGCGGGAAACGGCATCCGTCTACTTTTGCACGCCTTTCATGGAAAAACGATTGCGAATCGGCGTACTCGGTGCCGGTCATCTGGGCCGTATCCACGTGCAGCAAGCCCGGGAAGTGCCCGAGTTGGAGCTTGTGGGCATCTTCGACCCCCATCCGGAGAAGCGGCAGGCGGTGGCCACGGAATTCGGCATTGCGCCGATCGCCGACATGGGGGAGCTGATCGCGATATGCGATGCGGTGGATGTGGTAACCCCTACCCTGGCGCATCATGCGTGCGCAAAAGCAGCGTTGTTGGCGGGTACCCATGTCTTCATCGAAAAGCCGCTGACGAACACATTGGAAGAGGGTCGGGAACTGGTGGACCTGTCGCGCAAGCTGGGGCTGAAGGTGCAGGTGGGCCATGTGGAGCGCTTCAACCCCGCGTTGCGGGCGGCGCTAGGTTCATTCGATCGGCCGATGTTCATCGAAACGCACCGGTTGGCGCAGTGGAACCCGCGCGGCACGGACGTAAGCGTGGTATTGGACCTGATGATCCACGATATCGACATCGTACTGCATGTGGTGGGCCGGCCGGTGATCCGGATCAGTGCCAGCGGCGTGGCCGTGGTGAGCGAGACGCCTGACATCGCCAACGCGCGCATCGAATTCGAGGGCGGGTGCGTGGCCAACCTTACAGCCAGCCGCATCAGCTTGAAGAACATGCGCAAGAGCCGCTTCTTCCAGCGGGACGCGTACATCAGCGTGGACATGCTGGAGAAGAAGACGGAGATCGTGCGGATGCGGCCGGTGGAAAAGCCGGACCCCTTCGCTGTGAGCATCGACCTGGGCGGCGGGCGCGGGTACCGGGAGATCGCCTTCGACAAACCGGAGATCCCGTCCGTGAACGCCATTCGGGAAGAGTTGCGCTCTTTTGCTTTGGCCTGCCTCAACGGCACGGATCCCGAAGTACCGATCACCGACGGACTGGCGGCGCTGGAAACGGCCCACCACATCCTTCGGGAGATGTCCACCATGGATCTGTCCCCACCACACTGATCCCACAAGCGCATGCGTTCCAACGGATACCGGATCATGTTACGCGCCCTTCGCACCGTCGCTGTGCGGTGCGTACCCTTGCTCCTATTGCTGTTGTCGGCCTGCGAGAAGGACGGCGGCACACCCTCATTTGTCCGGTTCCTCGCCCCCACCGCCTCCACAGCGGAGGGGGACAGCTTGTTGCCGTCCGCGGTAAGCGACTTCTGGGTGTTCGCCAATGATGAGGCGATCGGCGTGTGGCAGGAGAACCGCCGGATACCTGTATTGGCGGACGGCCTCACGAACATCAAGGTGGTGGCCGGGGTGCGGCGCAACGGCATCACGAATGATCGGATCCAGTATCCGTTCTATGCCACATGGGAGAAGGATGTGGATCTGACCTTGGGCCAGGAGACGATCCTGGAGCCGGAGTTCACCTACTACGATGCACCGATCTGGGTGGAGGGATTCGAACTGGCGGGGCAAGCGTTCGACTATTCGGAAAGCGACACGATCTTCGTTCCGTTGACGGCGGCTGAGGATGTGCGCTACGAAGAACGCTCCGGGGGGATCTTTCTGGATGCGGACCATGACCAGTTCCGAGCGGTAACCAACGCGGCCCCCACTTTCCCCAACGGCACGGCTGCCACTTTCCTTGAATTCGACCACAAGAGCGACACCCGCTTCCTCATCGGGGTGCGGTACACTACGTCGCAGAACGGACAGACCCTCACGGTTCCATACGTGGTGGTGAATCCTACCGGACCGGTGGGCGGAGAGCAGCCGTGGAAGCACATGTACATCGACCTGTCCAGCGCGTGGGGCACCGGCGGCACGGTCAGTCGGCAGTTCTACATCGAGGCGCAGTTGGAGAACGGTGCCACGAGCGCCCGGATCGTACTGGACCACCTCACCGTACACCACTGAGCCGATGAACAAACGCGCCCAAGTGGTCAAGTACGTGGTAGCGGACGTGTTCGCTGCCGCGATCGCTTGGACGTTGTTCTACCTCTTCCGCAAGCTGTACATGGAACCGGCCAAGTTCCATTACAAGGTGCCGGTGACCTTCGACAACAACTACTGGGTCGGTCTTTGCCTGATACCCGTATTCTGGGTGGGGCTGTACGTGGTGATCGGCGGCTACTCGGACATCCTTCGGCGCTTCCGGATCAAGGAGCTGGGGCAAACGCTGCTGATCTCCTTCATCGGCACCTTGGTGATCTTCTTCGTCCTGCTCTTGGATGACACAGTGGCCAACTTCCGATACTACTACCGTTCCTTCGGGGTGCTGTTCGGCCTGCATTTTACGTTGAACTTCATCTTGCGCTTCCTGCTCACCAGCCGCACGGTGCGCCGTGTGCATGGCCGGGAGATCGGGTTCAACACGTTGCTTGTGGGCGGCAACGAACGGGCGGTGGCCATCTACCAGGAGATCGAGGCCATGCCCAAAAGCCCGGGCAACCGCTTCGTTGGCTTCGTCAGCGTGAACGGCGGAGACCAGCAGCTCACCGGTGCCGGTCTGGGTCGCTTGGGAAAGTGGAACGAACTGCGTCCCTTGATCGCGCAGCACCAAGTGGAAGAAGCGATCATCGCTGTGGAGAGCAGTGAGCACGAACACATCAGCCGTATCCTGAACGAACTGGAAGGCACGCAGGTGCGGATCAAGATCATTCCGGACATGTATGATATCCTCAGCGGCAGCGTGAAGATGACGAGCATCTTCGGGGCACCGCTGATCGAGGTGAACCCGCAGATCATGCCGGCGTGGCAATTCGCGTTGAAGCGGTCCATCGATGTGTTCTTCAGCCTCTTCGCCTTGGTGGTGTTGGCTATACCGATGGTGGTGATCGCTGTTCTGGTGAAGCTCTCCTCACCCGGCCCGGTCTTCTTCCGGCAGGAGCGCGTGGGCTTGGGCGGGAAACCCTTCCGCATCATCAAATTCCGCAGCATGGTGGCGAACGCCGAGAGCAACGGCCCCCAGTTGAGTTCGAGCACCGACCCACGGATCACGTCTATCGGCCGCTTCCTGCGGCGCACGCGCATGGACGAACTGCCGCAGTTCTGGAACGTACTGAAGGGGGAAATGAGCCTGGTGGGCCCGCGCCCTGAGCGGCAGCACTTCATTGACGAGATCACCAAGGTGGCCCCGCACTACCGGCACCTGCACAAGGTTCGCCCGGGGATCACGAGTTGGGGCCAAGTGAAGTTCGGCTACGCGGAGAACGTGGATCAGATGTTGCGCCGCTTGAAGTATGACATCCTCTACATCGAGAACATGAGCCTGGCCGTGGACCTGAAGATCCTGGCGTACACGGCGCTCATCGTATTGAAGGGCGATGGCAAGTAGGAGCGCGAGATCTCGCACCCCTACGTTGCCGTGACCTTAATTTGCCGCCATGAAAGTATCCGTCATCGGTGCCGGCCAAATGGGCAACGGCATCGCCCACGTATTCGCCCAGAGCGGGCATCCGGTAACGCTGATCGACATCGCGCAGGACCGGCTGGACAAGGCCTTGGGCACCATCGCCAAAAACCTTGACCGCCAAGTGGCGAAAGGCACGCTGACGGAAGAGCAGAAGGCATCCGCGCTGGCCAACATCAGCACGGCCACGGACATGGCCACCGGGGTGAAGAGCGCCGAGCTGGTGGTTGAAGCCGCCACGGAGAACATCGATCTGAAGCTGAAGATCTTCAAGGATATCGATGCGAACGCGCCGGCCGGTTGCATCCTCGCCACGAACACGAGCAGCATCAGCATCACGCGCATCGCAGCGGTAACGGGCCGGCCGGATCACGTGATCGGCATGCACTTCATGAACCCGGTGCCGGTAATGAAGCTGGTAGAAGTGATCCGCGGTTACAACACGAGCGACGCGATCACGAAGACCGTGATGGAGTTGAGCACGGCGATCGGCAAGGTGCCGGTGGAAGTACACGACTACGCGGGGTTTGTGGCCAACCGCATCCTGATGCCGATGATCAACGAGGCGATCGAAACGCTGTTCCAAGGCGTGGGTGGCGTGGCCGAGATCGATACGGTGATGAAGTTGGGCATGGCGCACCCCATGGGGCCCTTGCAACTGGCGGATTTTATCGGCCTGGATACCTGTTTGGCGATCATGCGCGTGCTACAGGAAGGCTTCGGCAACCCGAAATACGCGCCCTGCCCGTTGCTTGTACAGATGGTGACGGCCGGAAAACTCGGCGTGAAGAGCGGCGAAGGCTTCTACGTTTACACCGCAGGGAGCAAGGACATCTCGGTCTCCCCGGCATTCTTCAAATGACGATCGCACGGGCCACGGTCAGCGACATCCCGGCGATCCGGATGATCGCTCACGCCACCTGGCCCGTATCCTACTATCCTGGGATCTTAACGGCCGAGCAGCTCATGTACATGCTGGACCTGCTGTACAGCGAAGCGGCCCTTACCGAAGCCATGGAGCGCAAAAGGCAACAGTTCTTTCTTTTGGAGCAGAACGACATGTTCACGGGCTTTTCAGGATTGACCCACCATCACGGGGGCGGATCAACGACCCACTTGAACAAGCTGTACGTGCGGCCCTCTGTTCAAGGTACCGGTGCGGGAAAGTTGCTCTTGAAGCATGCGATGCGCACCTCGGCCGAGGCCGGGGATACCGCGCTGGAACTGAATGTGAACAAGCGCAACAAGGCCCTTGCATTCTATGAGCACATGGGCTTCAAGATCCTCCGGGAAGAGGTGATCGATATCGGCAGCGGCTATGTGATGGATGATTACGTCATGGGCCGCGCACTTTGATCGGAGCGTGATCCGGAACAGTTGAGCGTTGCCATGGACACCCTCGGCCCGACCATGCTGTCAGTGTTGTTGGGTGCAGGATTGGCCGCCGCGTGCGGGTTGCGCGTCTTTCTTCCCTTGTTCATCGTTAGCGTGCTCTCGCATTTCGATATCGGTGGCATGGGCCTTCGCGAAGGTTTTGGCTGGTTGGCGGGCTGGCCTGCGATGATCGCTTTGGGCGCGGCTTCGATCATAGAACTGTTGTCCTATTTCATACCGTTCGTTGATCATGTGTTGGACGTGATCGCGGTGCCCTTGGCCAGTGTAGCAGGCACCGTGGCGGCCATGAGCACATTCGTGGACCTGCCTCCTTTCCTCGCGTGGGGCATGGCGTTGATCGCGGGCGGCGGCATCGCTGGCCTGGTGAGTGCGGGCACCGCGGCAACGCGGGTGGCGAGCACCACCACCACCGCAGGCCTGGGGAATCCACTGCTGGCGGCAGGTGAAAGTGCAGGTGCGTTGCTCCTCAGCTTGCTCGCCTGGTTTCTGCCGGTGATCGCTGGTCTGTTGGTTCTTTTACTCCTCTGGTGGGTATTGCGCTGGCTGCTTCAGCTGCGCCGTCCGATCGGATGATCGGGCAATGAGCGCCGACCATTTCCGTTGTTGGAAGCTCATGCGTTTCCACCGGACCTGGTTCCTCCTCGCCGCTGCCTTGCTCATTGTGGAATGTCTGATCGCCGCCTTCGTGCGGGACGGATTCGTGCGCCCCTACCTCGGGGATGTGCTGGTCGTGATCTTCTTGTTCTTCGCCGTCCTCGCGTTCTGGCGCGTGGGTCCGGTTCCATTGGCGATCGGGGTGTTGTGTTTCGCCGTCCTGATCGAGATCACCCAAGCGATGAAGCTGATCCACTGCTTGGGCTGGTCGGACAACACCTTCGCTAAGCTGATCCTGGGCAATACCTTCCAATGGGGCGATCTGCTGTGCTACCTGGCGGGCAGCATGGCGTCGCTGGCCATAGTTGGTCTCGCAGGAAAAAGGAGAACGACCGCTTGAATACGTTCAGTGCGTGTAGCTCGTAGGAGCCGTCTCCAAGCCGTACCGTTTGAAGAGGCGCGCTTTCCTTTTCTCCAGCCGGGCTTGGGCCTTTTCGGTGCGTGCAGGACGTGGCGTACACGCCAGTTCCCTGTTCTCGATCCGGCGCACGATACTTTCTACGAGGGCATCATCACCATCCGGATCGTAATCGCTCTTCAGGTCGTTGCCGAAGAGTTGGGCCACCCCTTGCCAGAGCCAGGCTTGGAAGGAGCCGCGCAAAGTTTTCACCAGATCATAGCTGGTCTGTCCAGTTTCGCGGTCGATGAGCTTGATGAGCAAACGGCCTTGGCTCTGGGTCATGCTCTTCAACTCCTCGCTGAACTCGGCCTTCAACTCGGCCTCTGCCAGCTTCAAGTAGAGGTTCTTGTCACTTTCCTTTTGGATGGAAGCGAGGTCATGGTCGTACTGATCGAGCAGCTTGGCGGTAGTGAGCGCATAGGGGAACACCTTCTGCACGTTGCGGATCAGCTTGTCGATGCGGGCGGACTGTCGGCGGGTCTTGGGACCCATGGTGGCCTCCACGAGCACGTCCGGCAGATCGTACATTGGAATGGTGTCAGAACCGGCGATCACCACGGGGGTAAGCGCAGGTTCCTGTTGGGCAACGCCATGCAAGACGATCAGAACGACCGCAAGGAGGGAGAAGAGCCTGAGGCGGAACATATGAACCGTGTTACCGAGAGCCAAGGTAGCAACGCGCGTACCGGGTGCGCATTGCCCCCCGAAGGATCAGGGTGAAGACACCTGTTCAACGGCTCAGCGGCGGTTCAGTTTCCATGCGGACAGTTGGCCGCTGCCAGGGGCCACTGGCGCGGGTTTGCGACCGGTCTCGGTGGCGAGATGCCCGGCGACAAGGGCAGCAACGGCCATTTCCTCTGGATCCGAGCCCAAAAGCACATCTGGCGTGAAGTGGTCCCGCACGAAATGCGTGTCGTACTTCCCGCTGCGGAAGGTGCTGTGGCCCATCACATACCTGCAGAAGGGCAAGGTGGTCTCCACCCCGGCGATGGCGTAGTCGTCGATGGCGCGCTCCATCCGGCTGATCGCTTCTTCACGCGAAGCCCCGTGGGTGATCAGCTTGGCGATCATGGGGTCATAGTAGATCGGGATGGTCATGCCCTCCTCAAAGCCATCGTCCACGCGAACGCCGGGGCCTTGCGGTGGGCGGTAGGTGGTGAGGGTACCGATGTCCGGCAGGAAGTTGTTCGCGGGATCCTCGGCGTAGACACGGACTTCAACCGCATGCCCATTGATCTTCAGGTCGTCTTGATTCATGGGCAGCTCCTCCCCTTCCGCCACGCGGATCTGGAGCTTCACGAGATCAAGACCCGTGATCATCTCCGTTACCGGATGTTCCACCTGAAGACGCGTGTTCATCTCCATGAAGTAGAAATTCATCTTCTCGTCCAGGAGGAATTCAACGGTACCTGCTCCGGTGTATTCCACGCTCTTGGCCACGGCCACGGCAGCTTCGCCCATGCGCTTGCGCAGTTCAGGTGTGAGCACGGCGGAAGGTGCTTCCTCCACCACTTTCTGATGTCGGCGTTGGATACTGCACTCGC
>JANOPI010000428.1:0-9341 GCA_031421755.1 Flavobacteriales bacterium
GAGCGGTGTGATGGTGCTGGCCGCTGGAGATGTGACTTTCAATGAGACGGTGGGCTACACCGGCGCTGGCAACGACCGCGACCCCATCCTCACCCGCGTGGGAAGCACTACGCCGAACAACAGCGTAAGCGGCTACTGGCGCGAGGACGTGAACATGGACGGCGTGGTGAAGTACACCGGCTCCGCCAATGACCGGGATATCATACTCACCAACGTGGGGAGCACCACGCCGAACAATACGCGGGTGGCGACGCTGCCGTGAGTCCATGGCATCATCCAAACGGATGAATCGACCCGGTTCGGCATCCACAGCATCGGTGCAGCGTCTAACTTGCAGGTCGGTCAACACAACATTCGCATGGCGACTATGAAACACCTGGTCATCGGATGTGTTCTTGTGCTTTCCTGTGGGGGCCTGCACGCGCAGGAAGGATCGTTGGACGCCTCATTCAATCCGACCGACATCGGCTATGGTTTCGGGGAAGGCACCTCGGCCGAAGTACACGATGTTCTGGTCCAGAACGGGAATAAGATCTTGCTCGCCGACGAGTTCAGGCACTACAACGCCAACGACTCCTATTGCGTAGCGCGTTGCAATGCGGATGGAACCATTGACCACGCATTCGACCCTGGAAATGGAGCTGGGGCCAACAACGAAGTCCATGTGCTGACCGCTCAACCCGACGGCAAGGTGCTCTTCAGCGGCGATTTCACCTCATACGATTACACCACCCGGAACAAGCTGGCGCGGATGAACGCGGACGGAAGCGTGGATCCCACCTTTTCGCCAGGTTCGGGTGTGAGCGGCGTCACCTTTCCGGCGGTGAACGCCATCGCCGTGCAAACGGATGGCAAGATCCTGATCGGCGGCGGGTTCACCGCGTACAACGGCACGGCGAGGAACCATTTCGCGCGCTTGAACGCGGACGGCAGTTTGGACAGCGGCTTCGATCCGCAACCGGGGTCGGGCGGTGCTGTCGGGGCCATCGCCGTACAGGGTGATGGAAAGATCATCATAGCGGGTTCGTTCACCTCCTACAACGGCACACCGATCAATCGCATCGCACGGCTGAACAGCGATGGAAGCCTCGATGCGGGCTTCTCACCCGGAACGGGGGCTTCAGGCATCGTGGAGGTGGTGGCCTTGCAATCGGATGGCAAGATCCTGATCGGCGGTTCGTTCTCCACCTTCAATGGCACAACACGCAGGGGCATCGCGCGACTGAATACCAATGGCTCGTTGGACGCGGGCTTCGCTCCCACGAATGGCAGCGGCACAGCGGTGTACGACCTGCTGGTGCAGCCGGACGGGAAGATCCTGATGGGAGGTGCGTTCGGCTCGGTGAACGGGAATACCGCGAACTACCTGGCGCGCCTGAACGCTGACGGCAGTTCGGACGCGGGTTTCAACACCGGAAGCGGAGCGAGCAGCTTTGTGCGCGGGATCGATCGGCTGACGGATGGACGCATCGCCGTCGTGGGTGACTTCACCACCTTCAATGGGGCTTCATGCAACCACATCGCATTGTTGCAGGGCGATGGGAGCAGCGATACTGCCTTCAACCTCGGTACGGGGGCATGTGGATTCATCGACCCGAACACCGGTGGAAGTGGCGGCATTCAGGCGAGCGCCGTCGGAACGAACGGCAACATCGTCATCGGCGGAAGGTTCCTGCGTTACAACGGCGTGGCGAGGACCAACATCGCGCGCGTGCTGCCCGACGGAAACCTCGACACATCCTTCGACCCAGGTGCCGGCACGAACGACAACGTCATTGCGGTGGCTATCCAACCGGACAACAAGGTGCTCCTGGCCGGGTCCTTCAGCACCTACAACAGCAGCTCGCGGTTCCGGATCGCCCGCGCGAACGCTGATGGCAGCAATGATGCGAGCTTCATCCCGGGCAACGGGCCGAACGGGAACGTCTATGGGATCCTGGTACAACCCGACGGGAAGATCTTGATCTGGGGACCTTTCACCTCCTACGCGTCAACAGCGCGCAACGGCATCGCACGACTGAATGCGAACGGCTCGTTGGATATGGGATTCAACCCAGGCAGCGGCTTCGTGGGCGGCGTCGTCAATGGCTTGGCGGTGCAACCGGACGGAAAGATCCTGGTCTGCGGCATGTTCACGGCCTTCAACGGTTCCAGCCGCAAAGGCCTGGCCCGGCTGAACGCGGACGGCACATTGGACACAAGCCTCGATCCGGGAACGGGCGTCAACCAGTTCACCGGCATCTCGTCTCTCGCCCTTCAACCGGATGGCAAGATCATGATCGTGGGCAGTTTCACCAGTTATGGTGGAACGGCACGTGGCCACATCGCACGGGCGAACTCCGATGGCTCGCTTGACCTCACGTTCAACCCCGGTTCGGGAACGTTGAGCTCAGGAGATATCAGTGGCATCACATTGCAGCCGGATGGCAAGAGCCTGATCACCGGTGTTTTCGACGCGTACAATGGGACCGGGCGCCGCTACTTGGCCCGCGTGAACACCAACGGAAGCCTCGATACGTCCTTCGATCCAGGTACCGGCTTCTTGGGCGCACCCTACGACTCCCATATCCTTCCGGATGGCCGGATCATTATCACCGGTGGCTTCATCGCCTACAACGGAACCGGCCGCAACCGCATCGCCCGCATCAACGGCACACCACGCGCTGGTATCAAATTGATGCTCGAAGGACCGTACAGCGGCACCACCATGAATGACGCCCTCCGCACCCTCCCCTCCTTCCCGCTCATCGAACCCTTCACCGCCATGGGCTATGCGGAAACAGGATACGTGAGCGGCTCAACGATCGGAACAAGTGTCCTCACCACCACCGGCAACAACGCCATCGTGGATTGGGTGATCATCGAGATGCGACCTGTCGCAACGCCGGGCACCGTGGCGGCAAGTCGCGCTGTTCTCTTGCAACGCGATGGCGATGTGGTGGATCTGGACGGCGTGAGCACCATAGGCTTCGCGGGACTCGCCGCTGGCAACTATTGCGTGGCCGTGAAGCCGCGCAACCACTTGCCCGTAATGCTCTCCGCAACGACACCTGTGAGCTACGGATCCGCGATAGCAACAGTGGACTTCACGCTGCCCACCACACAGGTCTACGACAACGATGCGCGTAAGAACGTGAGCGGTGTGATGGTGCTGGCGGCGGGCGATGTGACCTTCAATGAAACGGTAGGCTACACCGGAGCGGGTAACGACCGCGACCCGATCCTCACCCGCGTGGGAAGCAGCACGCCGAACAACAGCGTGGGCGGTTATTGGCGCGAGGATGTGAACATGGACGGCCTAGTGAAGTACACCGGCTCGGCGAACGACCGCGATATCATACTGACGAACGTGGGGAGCACCACACCGAACAATACACGGGTGGCGACGCTGCCGTGATCGTGAAACGAGGAACTGGCCGAGACGGCCGATGGTAAGCTGACGATCAAGGATGGGGAGTTGAGGGTGGCAACCTGTGCCCGGTATTGCGTCTACTTTTCCGGAGCCCTCAGCAGCACGCATGCAACGCACCATCACCCTCACGGCGCTTTTCGCGCTGAACCTGTTCCCCACCTTCGGCCAGTTCGGAGCGAACGACCCGACGTTCAACCCGGCGGATGTGGGCTTCGGCCAGGGCGTGGGCGCGCGCACCGGGAGTGCTCTGGTGTTGGCGTCCGCTGTACAGCTGGACGGGCGCATCCTTATCGGCGGCATGTTCGCCTCCTACAACATGTGGGGCGATGGTTGGATCAGCCGGGTGAATGCGGACGGCAGCAGGGATACTACGTTCAACTCGAACGAAGATGGACCGAACGGTCATGTCTATGCCATGGCCCTTCAAGCTGATGGCAAGGTCCTGGTGGGGGGCTACTTCACATGGTGCGGAAGTCCCGATCAGTCCTGCCCCCGTTTGGCACGCTTGAACGCCGATGGCTCAAGGGACATGAGCTTCACCGGTTCCGCAGGTGGCGGGGCTACATATGTATACAGCATCGTGGTGCAACAGGACGGGAAGATCCTGGTCGGTGGATCATTCCAATACTTAGGCGGGCAATCGCGCAATGGCATTGGCCGACTGCTTTCGACCGGTGAGGGGGACGCCACCTTCAACCCTGGCAACGGACCGAACGGCCAAGTACACAGCATCGCGCTCCAACCGGATGGAAAGGTCATCGTCGCTGGGACCTTTACGACGTTCAACGGAATTCCCCGGCCACGCGTGGCACGCCTCAACGTCGACGGCAGCTTGGACAACTCCTTCGATCCTGGTACAGGTGCGGACATGATGATCCGCGCATGTGCAGTGCGGCCTGATGGGAAGATCCTGATCGGTGGGGATCTCACCTTGTTCAACGGTACGGCGGTAGGCCACCTGGTGCAATTGAACGCGGATGGCACCGTGGATGAGTCGTTCAACACAGGTACCGGGGCTGATGCCAGTGTGTACAGCATCAGCCTCTTGCCCGATGGCAGATGTCTTGTAGGCGGCTCGTTCGACACGTTCGCCAGTGCTGCCGTGGCTGGCCTGGTCCAATTGCATACGGATGGAACGATCGATCCCACCTTCGATGCACAGGCCGATGCCGTGGCGAGCGTACGCACGACCAGTCTTACGTTGGATGGTGAGGTCATCGCTGGAGGCTCCTTTTGGACACTTGGTGGCGAGCCTTGCACGAACCTCGCGAAGCTTGAAGCGCAGGGTTCCATGGTCCCCGGGTTCAACGCCGTCTCCGCCTGCAACAATGGCGTGGATGATCTGCATGTGCTGGCGGATGGAAAGATCCTGATGTCGGGATCTTTCACCGCGTACTACGACCATCAGGCGTTCAGGATCATACGGCTACTGCCCGATGGGGATCGGGATCCCACCTTCGATAGTGGTAGCGGAGCGGACGGCTGGATCAAGGGGTTCCTCGTGGATCCCGATGGCAGGATCATCATCTACGGTTCATTCCAGAACGTTGATGGGTCGCCGAGGGGGCGCATCGCACGTTTGAACGCCGATGGAGGGCTGGATACTTCATTCGAACCCGGAGCCGGCGCGAGCTTTATCGTTGAATCGGCCGCCCTGCAGCCGGACGGGAAGATCCTGATCGCAGGTGACTTCACCACCTACGCTGGCGTTGCGCGCAAGCATGTGGCGCGCATCCATGCGGACGGTAGCTTGGATCCCACGTTCGACCCCGGCGTTGGCCCATCCAACTATGTGGAGGACTGTGCCGTGCAGGCCGACGGAAAGATCGTGATCGTAGGTCGGTTCAGTTCCTATGCCGGGGTGAACATCAAAGGCCTTGCGCGGCTGAACGCCGATGGAACGCTCGATACCGGCTTCCTCATCGGTCCTGGGCTGGGAGGCCTGGGAATGGCCACCACCTGCACCCTGCAGGACGATGGCAAGATCCTGGTGAGCGGCGTGTTCAACTCCGTGAACGGCATACCCGTGAGCAACCGCGCCCGCCTGCTGCCGGATGGCACCGTGGATCCCACCTTTACGAGCACCGCGCTGATCGATGGCCCCATCCGCGATTTCCTGGTCCAGACCGACGGGCGGATCATCGCTGGTGGATCGTTCACCACCTATGATGGCATACCCAAACCGCACCTTCTCCGATTCAACAGCGACGGAACCTTGGACAACACGCTCAACATCGGCACAGGCACCGATGGAGACATTCGAACGGTGGCCGAGCAGCAGCCGGGCAGGTTGTTGATCGGGGGCAATTTCACATCCTACAACGGGGTTGGGCGGAATTTCATCGCACGGATCACCGACGATCTCTCCACGGCGATCCCACAAACCGGACAGGAGAGTGACCTGCTCTTCCCGAACCCCACGGATGGCCTGTTCACTATCAACACGGAAATACTGGGAGCTGGTGAACTCGTCGTTCGGGATGCGGTTGGCCGAACGGTGTTGCAGCGCACCCTCAGTGTGGGCCCCCGCACCATGCGCCACGACGACCTCCGGGGCCAGCCGACGGGCGTGTACTTCGTTACGCTCCATGGAGCAAAAACGACAAAGACCGTACGACTGGTCAAGCAGTAGCACGCATCATCCTCACCAACACAGGGAGCACCACACCGAACACTACGCGGGTGGCTGCGCTGCCGTAGGGCTGCCACACCGCAGGGCACAAAGCGAAAGCCCCCCGCGGCGGCGGAGGGCTTCACAGCTTGTAGTAGAATTACCGGTCGTGCGCTGTCCGACCGAGCGGAGCCGAGGTCAGGCCGCGCGCGCCAGCAGCACATCGCTCTTGCTGCTCTCACCGGCGGCGCCGATGGCGGTAACGGAGAACCAGTAGACGGTGCCCGGCTCCAGGGTGTCCGCATTGAAGCGGCTCTTGGTGGTGGCACCGATGAGTTCCCATTTGAAGGGGTTGTTGCTGGTGCTCATGAACACATGGTGAAGGTCCGAGCCGACCTCGCGGTCCCACTTCAGGCTCACACGGCCGGCCATGTTCGTGAAGCGTGCGCCCAGGTTCTTTGGCGGGTTCAGCTCGCCCAACGGGCTGCCACGTTTCACCACTTCGAAGCCGCTGCTGAGGATCATGTCCGCATCACCGCCCGAAGCCATTTGCACATAACCCACCCAGTTCTTCAGGTTGGCCCGCACCTTGGCCTCGGCCATGCGCTTCGCTTGGTGTGCTGCCTTGCCCCCATTGTTGTCCACCTCCGCATTGGCCGCCGCCAGCGTATCGATGTCCGTTTGCATGACCACCACCGTAGGCACCGGTGCGGGATACAGCGCGTTACCCACCATCTCATCGTGGATACCCTGCGACTTCGCTACGATCCCCGTAGCTGGGAGGCCCTCAAGGCCCATTTTGGCAGTTGCCATGGTCCGTGGTGGATACAGTCGGCGGTACCCGGCGCCATGGGCACTTCAACCGGGTTATGGCTACTGAAGATGCATTATTGGGGTATTTACCCCAGTGGGTTCCATTCCACCCTTTCTGGCACGCGCACGCTGTACCCTATTAGCTATACCGGTACCGATAGCCGCGCGACCGCGACCTGTTGTCCTGCAACCGGGACCCAGAGCCGCGCAAGTGGGTCCTGTCGCCGCACAACCGAGACCTGATGCGCCGCAACAGGGAGCCGGTTCCGCGCAAGTGATCCCTGTCGCCGCACACCCGAGACCTGATGTGCCGCAACAGGGAGCCGGTTCCGCGCAAGTGGTCCCCGTCGCCGCACAACCGAGGCCTGATGAGCCGTACCAGAGCCACAGTTGCGCGCAAGCGGGACCTTGCATCGCGCAACTGTGGCCTCATAAGCCGCAACCGAGACCGCTGGCCGCTCAACCGGAAGCGGATACCGCGCAACCGGGACCGGTCGCCGCCAGCTCTTGCACCCAGCACCAATGCCTGACCGTAGGCGAGTCGGCTCTTTGGCCAGGCGACAACGCCAACATGGCGGCCGCTCCCGGCTCAAGCTCTTCTACGGGCCGTATGTGTTTCAACCCGCACACGCAGGGCGGCTTCGACCCGGCTCGGCGGGAAGCTGGAGGCCCCGGATCATGCGTGGGGGCGCATTCTTCGTTGGTTGGTGGTTCTTGGGCCTTAGGCCTCTTGGTGTATTGGTGAGCTGGGGCTTTAGGCCGCCGGAGGCGGAAGGGTTCTGGGGGCACTCGGCTAAGAGCCGAGCACGGGTGGGGGTAAAAAGAACATTCCGGAACCTATATGGAGATCGCATAGATGTTCCTGTAAACTCTACCTTGTCGTTCACAATGACCAAGAAATAAGCGACCCCGCATGTTGCCATGCGGGGCCGAGTGAATGTTCACACAACGGGGACAAACCCCTTATTGTGATCTGCTTCAGTTCTTGGCTCAAATATAGACAACCGAACCACATGAAGAAGATCTTAGGATTGGACCTTGGTATCGCCTCGATCGGCTGGGCGGTCATCCACGAACCCGAGCAAGAAGATGAGCAGGCCTCACTCGTGAAGACTGGCGTGCGTGTTGTCCACTACGGGGACAATTTGAAGAAACGGAACCCGAAGACCGGCAAAATCTCCGATGTATCGGACGTCCAAGAGGCGTTCAACGCCGGGCAAGGAATCTCACCAAATATGGGGCGCACACAGAAACGTGGCATGCGCCGAAGTCTGGACCGATACCAAGACCGCCGCGCACACCTATTCTACCAACTCAGAGAACACGGTCTGATCAAAGAGGGCACTGTACTTACTGAAACAGGTAAGGGAAACACTCACACCTTATGGGCGCTACGTGCCGACGCGGCAACCAAGCCGATCGGGCTGGAGGACTTCGCACGCGTACTCTTGGCCATCAACAAGAAGCGCGGCTATAAGAGCAACCGCAAGGCCAAGGATGAAGATGACGGCCAAGCGATCGATGGTATGGCCATCGCCAAGGAGCTATATGACAACGACCTCACCTGCGGGCAGTATGGGCTGCAACGGCTGATTGCGGGTAAGCGCCATATCCCAGAATTCTACCGATCAGACCTGAAGGCGGAACTGAAGAGGATCTGGAACAAACAACGGGAGTATCATGGTGAACTATTGAGCCATGAACTACTCGAAAAGATCGCGGGGAAGAACCAAACGACCACATGGGCCATATTGAAAGAGCCATGGGGGTTGGTAGGTGAGAAGCGGACTGCCAAGGGGTTTGACAAGAGAATAGAAGACTACCAATGGCGCGTGGATTCCTTGATTAGGAAGCTCACACTGGAACAGCTAGCCGTAGTGATTCAACAAGTGAACGGTGCCATCTCCACTTCCAGCGGCCTGTTGGGTGCTATCAGTGACCGCAGTAAACAGTTGATGATACAGGACCTGACCGTCGGACAGTTCCTGTACAAGCAGATCCAAGAGAACAGGCACACACCCTTGAAAGGCCAAGTCTTTTACCGACAGGACTACTTGGACGAATTCGAGCGTATTTGGGAAGTGCAGAAGGACGAGCATCCGCAGCTTACATCAGAACTCAAGCACGACATCCGCGACACGGTGATCTTCTTCCAACGCCGCTTGAAGTCGCAAAAGGGGCAGCTCGCGGTTTGCGAGTTTGAAGGGAAGGAACAACCTGTGATGGATGAGAACGGGAAACCAGCACTGACCAAGGACGGTAAGCCGAAAATGCGCAAGGTGGGGCCTCGCGTATGCCCCAAGGCCTCCCCTCTTTTCCAAGAATTTCGGATCTGGCAAGTGCTCAACAACATCGAGTTGATCTATGAAGGAAGAGATGGTAAAGGTGATGAACGCTCCGAAAACGGCATCGTACGGAAGGGCCGATCCTGGTGCCTTGGCCCGGAGTACAAAGCCAGGCTCTTCGCGGAACTCAGTTGGATCAACGAGCTATCCGCATCCGATG
>JANOPI010000429.1:0-4291 GCA_031421755.1 Flavobacteriales bacterium
CAACTGAACAGACGACCCGTATCTTCAAGTTCTGGAACAATCAGTTCTTCGCGCCCGATCCTTACGTGGCCTTCTGGCAGGTTTATTCGAGCAGCGGCTTCCCAACCCTGGACCATGAACTGTTGCCGGGTGATTTCAACGGCGATGGCAAGACCGACCTGCTCAACCGGCACGGGCAATATGGCGAGTGGCGTGTCTCCTACTCGAACGGTTTCGACTTCGGCTATGGGCCGGAATTCGACCAGTTCAACACCTACGTTGATTTGCCCGAGAATCCCGGAGGCGCCCAGATCGACATCCTGAATGTCGCGGACTTCAACGGCGATGGCCGTTCGGATATCTGCCATGGTCACGCTGAAGGCGGCAATACGCAGCTTGACATTTTCTACAGCCGCGGAAGCCTGGTCGACTTCGAGGAGCGCACGCACATCTATCCGGGCCTCTTCGGCATGGCACCGCGCATGATCACCGACATGAACGGGGACGGCCGATCCGAGCTGGTCAATACCGCCAACATCTACCAGTCTTTGGATGTGTGCTACTTCGGGAAGAACGGCCATGAGCGCAGCTTGCACAAGGTGGTGAACGGCCTGAACGCCACCATTGAATTCGACTATGATCACGCCACGCAGAACGACGAAGTACTGAACACCAACTCCTTCGCCTACCCGAAGGGCATGGTGAAATTGCCCATCGAGGTGGTACACCGCGTATACGCTCCTGATGGGCTGGGGACAGGCGGCACTACTTTCACCGAATATGGCTTTCCGGAGCCACGGTGAACCGCACGGGCGGGGGCTTTCTCGGGTTCCAGCGCCGGGATGTGGCGAACCCGTACATGAATGTCGGTAGCACCGCACTTTCGATCCCTCACCCCACCTATGCCAAGCTGTTGCCTTGGAAGGAGGAGCGCAGGGAACTGGCCGGGCAGATGCTGCTGGGCCACTCCGAGCAGACCTACGCCTGCGAACCTTTGCCACCGACCAACTCGCGCAGGCACTTCACCAAACTGCTGGCCAGCACCACCCACGACGATCTTGCGGGTACATGGTCCGCCGTGTCGAACAGCGTTTGGGACGACGCCAACGGAAATCTGGAGCTTACCAGCACCAACACGTTCAATATCGAGACCGTGGTGACATCCATTCCCGACTATGTCGCCGCAGGTCCATCGGCGGTGTTGGCCAAGCCGGAGTATGTGACTGTTACGCGTACCCGTTCCGGGGTTCCGGCGGCCCTGAAAACCACGCACTACACCTATTTGGCCGGCACGGGCAACGTCTGGATGACCCGGGAGTTCGATGGTATGCCGGGCAATGTGCTCACCACCTATGCCTACAACAACACGGGCACTGTCCGCAACAAGGCCGTAAGTGCGCTGAGCGTTCCCACGGACCAATGGCCCAGCGAGAAGTTCCTTTATGATCCCTACCACCGTTTCGTTACCGAAGGAACCCGCAACTGGTGGTCGGGTGGGGGCTACGTGGACGTGACCACGGTTACCGTTACCGACCCCCAATGGGGCAAGCCCACCAGTATCCTCAGCCCCGATGGCCTCACCACGTTGATGCATTATAACGACTTCGGGAGGCTGGAGCGCACGGACATACCGCACATCGCCGGCACGCCCCGCTGCAGCCAACTCCATCACCTGGATTGGGCCTTGGATGGCCAAGAGTATTTCGTGGCCCATACGGAAGATCCCGGTGGCGCTGATACATGGACCTACCACGACCTCCTTGGTAGACCGGTACGCACGGAAACCGAGGCTTCTGGAGGTGCGATCATCCATGCATCCAAGGTGTACGACCAACGCGGCAATGTGGCCGAGGAGACCACACCGCACAAGAACGGTGAGGACTACCTCACCATTACACATGACCACGACCTGCTGAACCGGCCTTGGCATGTGAGCAACCCGTTGAGCGGTGCCACTACCCGTGCATGGAGCTATGCGAACAACGAGTTGACCACCACGGTGACCGCACCGACCGGCACTACCTCCACCACCACCGACGCGACAGGGCGAACGGTGCGCGGTACGGATGCGGGTGGCGATCTCCGCAATGCCTACGACAGTTGGGGAAACCTGCTCTCGGTACGACATGGCTCGGACCTCGTGGCGGAGAATACATACGACGACTATGGGCGGCAGCAGACCCTGTGGGCGCCCGGCGCAGGCACAACGAACTATGTGTACAACGCCTTCGGCAAACTCACGCGGCAGACCGATGCGAACGCCAACCAGGTGGACCTCCGGTATGACAACCTGGGCCGACTTACCCACCGCACTGGTCCAGAAGGAACCACCCAGCACGTCTACTACAACCTGAACGGAGACATCAACGACAATCTGCTGTTCGTCACTGGTCCGGGTGGCACACGTTCGTTCACGTACGACCAATACTTCCGGCTGGCTACGGCCACCTCCGTCATCGCCGGACAGAACTATGTGATGCAGTATGAATACGACGATTGCGACCGGCTTGTAGAGCAGACCTATCCGTCCGGACTGGTCGTACACACCGCGTATGACGATGCCGGTGCGTTGGAAGAGCGCTCATGGGCCAATGGCACCTTATTCCGTGCGCAAGAACGGAATGGCCTTGGCCAGATGACCGAGCATGAAATGGCCGATGGGCGGATGGTGCGCCAGAGCTACACCCATGGCTTTTTGGAACGCATTGAGGCTTCCGGTGCGCAGGACCTGAACATGGCGTACGACTACGGTACGGCCAATATGTCGTACCGCTGGGACGCCACTGAATTACTGAAAGAGTCCTTCGACTACGACGGTTTGAACCGTTTGGAGGCCTCACGCCTCCATACAACAGATTTCAGCGGCACCCCATTGGGCAGCCCCATCAGCCAGCACGACTACGGCTATGACGGTGCCGTCGGTGCCCATACCCGTGGTGGTCTCACCCTACGCTCAGATATCGGCCAACTGCCGCATGACAACCGTGTAAGCGCCGCCAAGCACATTAACTACCCCACGCCGTATAACCAGCCACCCTTCGTTATCAGCCAGGCCACGCAGAAAATCACGTACACGCCCTTCATGAAGACCGCGACGGTCAACGAGCAGGTCGCTGGCGATGTTTACCATCTTGTTTACGAGTACGGTCCCGAACAGCAGCGCGTGCGGAGTGTGCTCACCAAGAACAACCTTGCCAACACCGAGCGCATCTACCTCGGCGAGTATGAGAAGCAGGTCCAGAACGGGACGACGGAGGAGGTTCATTACATCTCCGGCAGCGGGGGCCTTGCCGCCATTGTTGTGAAGACAGGATCAAGCTGGCGCGCTTACGCCGCTTACACGGATCACTTGGGCAGCATCGTTGCCGTAACGGATGCGAGCGATGGTTCCGTCCTTGCCCGCCAGAACTTCGACCCATGGGGCCGACGGCGCAACCCGGGCACATGGACCTACGACAACATCCCGGCATCGCCATCCTGGATCTACCGGGGCTTTACCGGCCATGAACATGTTGAGCCGTTCACACTCATCAACATGAACGGACGGATGTACGATCCGAGTACGGGGAGGATGATGGGGGCGGACAACTTTGTGAACGGACCAAGTGCAACGCAAGCATTCAATCGATATAGTTATGCGGCCAATAGTCCATTGAAGTTCCGGGACCCATCGGGAAATTTTCTTGTATGGGACTCCTGGGGCATCGGATTCATCGATGGGTTCTTTCGCAAAGGCGGTAACGTAGGGGAGCGACTGGGCAATGCCTGGAGCGGCGCGAACCAACGTGCGCACAATGATCTGCGGATTTGGGGTGGACAGTTCGCCACGGATCCGAATCGTAGCGCGTTAGGTCAGGTATGGGAGGTGGTTTCGCGCAGAACGTGGCAGTTGCCGCAGAATACGATCGGCATGTACACAGCGCACTTCGCGAATACAGTACTGGGTAAGGTAAATTGGGTCAAATACAAGTATGGAGCGACTGTAATACAGACACAAGGTCGCTGGGGAGGTGTAACCCAAGGAAGTTACATACTTGGTGACAATACGTTGGAAGCGGATGCGAATAATCGGTTATTTCAGCACGAGTACGGTCACTATCTTCAGAGTCGATCAATGGGTTGGGCTTACTATCCGCGTGTTGGACTCCCGAGCGCATGGAGTACAAAGCGGACACATGAGTTTCACCCGGTGGAGCAGGATGCCAATCGCAGGGCATTCCTTTATTTCAATGAAAATGTCGATGGCTTCTATGATGTTCTGCAAGGGGATGGCCGTGGATGGGACCGGCGTCGTGACGTGGGCGGTGCCGGC
>JANOPI010000430.1:0-1610 GCA_031421755.1 Flavobacteriales bacterium
GCCGCCGCCCACGATGCGCAGCGCAAGAATGAGCAGCGCCCCCACCATCGGCAGGAATGTCGTCAGCGTGAGGATCATGGAGCCCGTCATGTCCTAGCGCCCCTGATTCAGGAGAACGAAGGCCACGAAAATGACGGCCGACAAGAGAATGACGAATGCGTAGTGAAAAATGTAGCCGGTGTGCAGCTTCGATAGGCCGCCCGCCCCGGCCTTCGCAACGCTGGTCACCCCATCGGGGCCAACGCCGTCGATGATCTTTTTGTCCGCCTTCCATAGCAGGTCGCCGAGACCGGCCGTGCCTTTGACGAACACGAAGTGGTAGATCTCGTCGAAATACCATTTATGCGACAGGAATGAATGCATCGGCCCGCCATTGCGCGCCATCCGGCGAGGCACGGACGGGAACAGCAGGTAGAAAATGATCGCGAAGATCAGCCCGCTGACCCAGCACGCGGCTGGCGCCAGCTTGACCCACAGCGGAACCTCGTGCCGATCGTGCAGCACATGGTTCTCAGCACCGGTGAAGATCGCATCGCCCCAATAAGCCGCTTGGTGATGATCGACCATGGCGTCGTAGAACACGCCGCCAGCCAGTACGGCACCAACCGCAAGCAACAGCAGTGGCACGGCCATGACCATCGGCGGATCATGCGCGTGATCGTAGGTGTGGTGATCTGCATGCGTCTTGCCCTCGAACGTCATGAACATCAGGCGCCAGGAGTAGAACGACGTCAGGAACGCCGCGCCGATGCTCAGCCAGAAGGCCAGCGGCGCGAATACGTCCTGCGATGCGAACGCGCTTTCAATGATGGCGTCTTTCGAGAAGAAGCCCGCGAAGCCGAGATTGAGGCCCTCGATACCCGGTAAGCCCACGCCGGTCAGCGCCAGCGTTCCGATCAGCATCATCGCCCAGGTCAGCGGCATCTTCTTGCGAAGGCCACCCATGTTCCGCATGTCCTGTTCGTGGTGCATGCCGTGAATGACTGCACCGGCCGCGAGAAACAGCAGCGCCTTGAAGAAGGCGTGCGTGAACAGGTGGAACATCGACGCCTGATAGGCACCAAGTCCCGCTGCAAAGAACATGTAGCCGAGCTGCGAACAGGTTGAGTAGGCAACCACGCGCTTGATGTCATTCTGCGCAAGACCGACCGTCGCTGCGAAGATGCAGGTGACCGCACCAATGATCGTGATCATGTTCGCTGCAATGACAGTCTGTTCATAAAGGTACGAGCAGCGGCAGACCAGAAAAACACCTGCGGTCACCATGGTGGCAGCATGGATAAGCGCGGAAACCGGCGTCGGGCCCTCCATCGCATCCGGCAGCCATGTATGCAGGAAAAACTGCGCCGACTTGCCCATCGCGCCGATGAACAAAAGCACCCCCACCGCCTCCAACCCCCATACATGCAACCACAGGAAATCGAACGTCACGTCCTGAATCGGTATCGCAGCAATGGTCCCTACCGGGCTCACCGGAGCGTTCTGCGCGATGACGGCGAACACGGTGTCGAACTTGATCGACGAGAATTCCGCGATGCCAAACTTGCCGTAGTCCACGCCAGCGGCCGGCTGGATCATCAACACCAGCGCCATGATGCCGAGCGCGAAAC
>JANOPI010000431.1:0-3679 GCA_031421755.1 Flavobacteriales bacterium
CAACGATCCTCCAGGGCCCACCGGACCTACTTCCTGGCCAGCGCTAGGCTGGCCAAGATATCAGCCACCCTATTGGATCGGTCCTTTGCGATGTTGACCAACGCGAGGCATCTGCTTCGTTCGCACATCAGCACTTTGAACAATTTCACTGAAGAATTCTCCACCAACTGAAAGAACTTGGTCATCTTGATTCTTTTGTTCTTGCTGAACGCTCTGCTAAATGCATTCAGGTCAACTTTGCTCTACCAAGCGAAGAACACCGATGAACTCGGCTTTGTTCTCCGGCAATTTCAGGCTCTGCAAAGCCTCATTCACCGCTGATCGGATGCCGGTGCGGCGGTGCTACATCGACGATCCAGGGGGCCTTACCATCTGTTGAAGCTGGCTATCTCCAATGACCCAGATCGGGTATCAAGGGCTTTACTGCGGTCCAGAAAAACGAAGGCGGAGCCATGCGTATGGCTCCGCTGCTCTCCTACCTGAATGAACCCAGCGATGGATCCGCCTCCTTCCGATGAGGCATTTTGGCCTCCGCTGAAATTCTTCACCCATTTGGCGTCAGTCTTCCAAGGCCAGGAGTGAACTCACCGGGATAAGCTCGTAGTGGTGCTTCACATGGGCGCTCCCTTTGGTCGACCGGAATTCGATGAGACCGACCGGTTCGGCGAAGCGCATAGCCTCGGTGCCCCCATCGGCGAACAGCACCACATCGAATTCCACTTTCCGGTCTTGGCAGGAGCCGTTCGGGCAGGACTTGCGGCCATCCACGATGATCTCTTTGGTAATACTTCCCGGCTGTGAGAAGCGTAGCGTGTATCGGTCATTCGCCGGCGCGCATACCCAGAAGCGCCCGTTGGGCCGTATGGCGAGCGGCATGCGTTCACCGTTGGCAGCGATGATCTCTCCGTACGCGCACTGGCCTGTGGCTTCAGCGTTGAGGACCTTGCCCGTGAGGATCAATTGGTCCTGAGCATGGCTTGCGACCAGCGAGAAGATAAAAAGGATGGTGAAGAAGGCGGCGGCGAAAAGGCCACTGGGAACAGGTCGGGCATGGGCTTTCATGGCATCGGGTGTTTGATGACCCCAAGGTCGACATGCGCTTCGGCCATGACCATACCCACTTGTAGGTAATTCGTGCGGGTTTTCAACCCCAAAAGCCGACTGCTTACCGTCGATCAGGTAGACCGTACCGGAGATGCCGGGCTTTGGGGCGATCGATCTCCGGGCCGTACCGCACCTCGGTACCACGGATCCCCCCGCAGCAGATCAACTTTCCGTACCGTCGCCGCCCCACCCACGTTCCATCGCGTACTTGATCAGTGCCGTGGATGAATGGATGCCCAACTTGTGGTAAATATTCTTCCTGTGCGTTTCAACCGTACCCTGGCTCAGAAAGAGCGTATCCGCGATCTCAGCGAGGGTCTTGTCGGCTGCCAAGAGTTTTACCACCTCCCGTTCCCGTTTGGACAGCACGGCCACAGTGCGGGCAGGCTCCCCGTTCCCCTCACCTGGGGCCGTACGCATCGATTCCTGCAACTTCCCCCCGAGGTAACGCTCACCGCGGCAAACGGCGAGCAGCGCCTCTAGCAATTCATTCCGGCCCGTGTTCTTCAGCACATATCCGCTCGCTCCGGCCTGCATCATCTCTTCCACCATCTCCTTGTGGCCGTACATGCTCAGGGCCAGAACCGCCGGTGGGCTTTTCACCTTCTTGTCCCGGATCAATCGGGTCGCCTCTATCCCGTCCATTTCCGGCATGCTGATGTCCATGATCACCACATCCGGGCTCAGGGCTTTGGCCTTTTCCACGGCCTCCTTGCCGTTGGCCGCATCACCAACGATCTCGATCAGTGGCTCCTGGCCCAGGATCGCGATCAGGCCATCTATGACCATCCGGTGATCATCCACGATCAGTACGCGTACTCGCCGCTCGGGGTGCCCGGTCTGTTCGTTGTGCATCAAATGCAGCGGCCGTAGTGGAGCGACCTGCCCGTAAGATAGTTCTTCGGCGTTGATGAGGCACTGGCCATCAAGCGCGCCCATCAGGGGCTTGGTGATCATGGGCCAAGAGGCACATCAATCAGGAGCGCCCGACCACCGGTAGTGGGCCTGCTGGTGGCCAGTGTCCCGTTCGATCGGGCGACCAACGCGTGCAGGCGGCGCTGCCCGATCCAGGCCCATTGCGCCTCGCCAGCGGTGTCTGTCCCGTTCTCCACGTGTACCAAGCATCTGCTGCTCCAGAGGCGTAATCGGATAGCATAGCTGTCGTTCCCACTTCGACCCAACAGCGAATCCACGGCATCACTGACCAAGTGATAAAGGGTCAGCTGGTCCGTGCGCTCGGCCTCTGGCCACAGCCCCTCGGTTCGTAGTACGAACCGCATACCTCCACCTGATCCGAGGCCCCAGCGAAGTTGTTCAAGCGCATCGGCCAGTCCGACCCGTTCCAGCAGGAAGCGAACGTTGGCCCGGCCGATCTGCCGCAGTTCGAAAAGGGCCTCATCCAAGCGGGTGATCAATGAATGAGCCCGCTCACGCGTGCGATCTTCTTCCAACCCTAGCCGATATGTGAGTTCCGCGGATCCATCTTGCAATGTCCGCGTCAGATCATCCGATCGCTCGTTGAGGTCGATTTCCAGATCCATCCGCCGACGAACCATGAAGTGTTCCACTTCCTGCAGGATCCTGGCCTGGTGCCGATCGGCCAGTTCTTGGAGTGCTCGCCAATTGTCAGCCCGCCCAAGATGCGCCTCCTTGCGGTCCTTGATCCCACCATGCAGTAGGAAAAGGCAGCCCACGAACAGGCCCACGAGGAGCATCAGGCAAACCAATGCGTCCAACGATACCCACGGATCGCTGGCCTGTGGCGTGACCATCGCGATCAGTCGACAGGGATCAGCAAGTGGCAGTTCGTGCCAGCCCGACAGGCCCAGCGCATGATGTCCGATTCCACCAATATCCATATCGCTCATGTCGCCACCCATCCGCGTTCGAGCGCATACCGCACAAGTCCAGTTGCGTTGTGCAATCCCAGCTTGCAGAGGATGTTCTTCCGGTGGGTCTCCACAGTGGCCTGGCTCAAGCCGAGCGATTCCGCGATCTGCTGGGTGGAGTGCTCCCCAACGATCATACGGATGATCTCCTTTTCCCGCTTGGTGGGCACTACGGACGTGTCCTGTGTCTTGCGCTGACGGGGCGGTGGTACGTCCATTACCTCCTGGATCTCACGAGAAAGGTGGCGAAGTCCACTCGCCACGGTGATGATGGCCTGGCACAGTTCCTTGCGGCCCGCATTCTTCAAGATGTAACCACTGATACCGATATCCAGCAGTTCGCTCACGAAATCCCGGTGGGCGTACATGGACAGCATAAGGATCTTTTGTCCGGGATGCCAGAGGCGCAGTTCCCGGGCAGCCTCAATGCCGTCCAAAACCGGCATGTTGATGTCCAAGATGATGACATCAGGCCGCAATTCGCGCGCCTTGGTCACGGCCTCACGGCCGTCGGTGGCGCGGCCAACGATCAGGAAACGTTCATCATGGTGGAGCAGCGCATCGAGCCCATCCAGAATGATGCACTGGTCGTCCGCGAGAAGGAGGGTGATCGGGGCCATGACTGATACGGACAAAAGGTCCGCAGTGAAGGACAGACAAATGTGCGACGTCCACAGGGGCCCGAC
>JANOPI010000432.1:0-10291 GCA_031421755.1 Flavobacteriales bacterium
CCGAGCAATGGTGCTCCTTGCACGGAGAACCTGCAACTCACCTTCACGCTGGACGACAACGCGAGCGACGTGAGCTGGGAGATCCGCCGCAATGCGGACAACAGCGTTACCGCGAGCGGTGGCGGCTGGCCCGATGTGCCCGGTGGCGTAACGGTAACGGATGACATCTGCCTGCCGATCGACAGCTATCGCCTGATCGTTACGGACGCGGGTGGCGATGGCATCCCCGGTGGTGGGTATGTCCTCATCGATGCACAAGGCCGCCGGATCGTTGATGCGAACGGGATGTTCACCACCACGAGTTCGGTGTTCCTGCCATTCGATGTGCCTCTGAGCAACATGACCATGCAAGCCAACTCTTGCGACCGTACCAATGTGATGGCCAACACCAACCTGTACGCCCTGACCCAGCCAGGTGCCCAACAGTACCAATTCTGGTTCTTCGATCCGCACGGGTCATATAGCCGCCGGATAAATCGCACACCGAATTTCGTGCGACCCAGCCAGATGATCACTTCGCCGTTGCCCTTGGACATGGACCTGAACGTTCGTGTGCGGGTACGGGTAGGGGGTGTGTGGAGCCCGTTCGGAGCCGCGTGCCGCCTATTGCTACCAAGCGGTGGAATGCAGCGCGTATCGCTCTTGGACGACTCGGTGACGTTGAGCCTGTACCCCAATCCGACGCAAGGCGACAAGGTGTACCTGCTGATGGAAAACCTCGTTGATGAGCAACAGCGCATCGAGATCGACCTGTACGATGCGGTCGGTCGCCAGGTGTACCATGACGCGTTCGGCAATGAAGGCAGCACGCTCAACACCGTGTTGGACCTCGGCGGCGAACTGGCCAAAGGCGCTTACTCCGTGCGCATCGCCGTGAACGGTGCCGTTCGCAGCGAGCGACTGATGGTGCAGTAACAAACTCCACCCGGCGCGGTTCCGAGCGCCAGTGGTGGGACTTGCGGAAGCCCTTCCCGACCTGTCGGGAGGGGCTTTCCGCTTTTTCTGTATCCACCTGTGATCCGATCATTACCTCCTGCCCGTATGTCTTGCCGTTCCTGCACCATGGGAACGCTATTCATGACCCAACTCCGTTGCCCGGGCATCGCCGCACCAACGCCACAGGCGGTGGTTGTCGGGATGCACGGGCAATGATCAACGACTACCGTTAAACCCCACCCGATGAGATCTTGGACCACCCCGACAGCCTTGGCCGCGTTGAGCATTATGCTCGCCTCATGCGGCTCTTCCACCGCTGAAGATCCGATGGCGGCAAACGCCGCCAAGGAGACCATCGACATGCCCCGGATGCAAGAGCGCATTTCAGACATCGGCGCGCCGGAAGAGCGCGACCAACTGCTCGACGTGTACGACCGTGCACGGATCAAACTGGAAAAGAACCCGAATGACCAGGACGCGTGGCTGCGCATGAGCGAAGCGTTCATCACCGAGGCGCGCATCACCGGGGCATACGGCTACAACTATGGCGAAGCGACGCGGATACTGGACCACTTGCTCGCTCAACGCGGCTCGAACAAGGACATCAAGAGCCAAGCGCTCACGCTGAAGGCGACCATACTGCTCAGCGAGCACAAATTCGATGAAGCGCTGGTTCTGGGAAAAGA
Organism: Flavobacteriales bacterium; assembly: GCA_031421755.1. Lineage (GTDB taxonomy): Bacteria > Bacteroidota > Bacteroidia > Flavobacteriales_F > PHOS-HE28 > PHOS-HE28. Next base: position 1,623 of record JANOPI010000432.1, read on the forward strand.
GGCCGTGCGCATGGACCCTTACCGTGCTTACAACTACGGCGTGCTGGTGGACGCGTACACCGAGCTCGGCCAGTACGACAGCGCCGTTGCGATGTGCGACAAGATGGTCGCCATACGCCCTGACCTGCGCAGCTACAGCCGCGTGAGCTACCAGCGCGAGATCCACGGGGACATCCCCGGTGCCATCGATGCGATGGACCGCGCGGTGAAGGCCGGCGCTACCGGTCTGGAGGAAACGAGCTGGTGCCGCGTACAGCTCGGTGGTTTGTATGAGCGCTCCGGTGATCTGGACAAAGCGGAAGAGCAGTATTCCCTCGCTTTGGCCGAACGGAAGAACTACCCCTTCGCGCTGTCTGCTTTGGGTCGCGTACATCGCAAGCGTGGTGATCTGAAAGCATCGGCCGAGGAGATCGCGCACGCCATCACGATCATGCCGGACGCGCACTTCTATGCCGAATTGGCGCGGACGTGCAAGACGGCGAACAACGCTGCCGGATACGCTGAGGCCATCGCCAAAGCGGAGGAAGTGTTGATCGGATTGGAAACAGGTGAAGATGCGCACACACATGCCCACGCGCACCCTGACGGCACGCATGATCATGGGCATGCGCACAGTGATGGCGAGCACACGCACACCCACGGCGAAGCTGCGGCTTTGCCGAAGAACAGGACCCACGGCCACAGCCATGAGGTGGGTCTGGAGATGGCACGGTTCGAACTGGAGTTCCACAAAGACCTCCCTGTCGCCTTGAGCAATGCTGAGCATGAGTTCGAGCACCGCGAAGCCAACATCGACGTGAATGCGGCGCTGGCCGCCATCTACTTCGCGCAAGGCGAATACGGTACATCGCGCATGCACCTTTCCTTGGCCCGGAAAACGGGTAGTGCGGACCCTTCGCTCCAGATGCTCGAAGGATTGCTGGCCGTGAAGGAGGGCAAAAGCGGAGGCAAAGAGCTGATCCGGAAAGCGTTCAAGGCGGATCCCTGGTTGCAGCATCCGCTCGCGGAAGAAGCAAGAGGGATGATCTGATCCAGAAGCGCACGGCGCGCGTAAGTCCTTCACCCTTCACGAGCCAAGACCACTTTCCCATGAACCCAGCACTACGCGGTTGGACGGCCTTCGCCGTTGCCATCTTCGGCCTCAGTACCCAAGCGCAGAACTTCAGACTGAGCGGTACGGTCACCGATGACAGTGGTGACCCTGTTCCCGGGGCCAAGGTCACTGTTGTGGAAGCACAACGCAGCGCATCCACGGACGCTATCGGTCGCTACCTCTTCATCGACCTTGCCGCAGGGTCATACACGTTGGATGTTTCCGCACTCGGTTTCTCGATACCGGCACAACGCGTAGTACTGGACAAGGACGCGGACGTGGTCATCGCGCTCGCTTCGTCGGCGATCGATCTGAAGGAAGTGTCCGTGGCCCCGAAGGAACCGGGTTCCACCACCGAGACGATACAGGCGCTTGATGTGCGCACGCGACCGGTCAACACTTCGCAAGACCTATTGCAACTCGTCCCGGGCCTCTTCATCGCGCAGCATGCCGGTGGGGGCAAGGCCGAGCAGATCTTCTTCCGGGGTTTTGACATCGATCACGGCACCGATCTGCAGATCAGTGTGGACGGAATGCCGGTGAACATGGTAAGCCACGCCCACGGCCAAGGCTATGCCGACCTGCACTTCGTGATCCCCGAGACCATGGACAAGCTGCACGTCCACAAGGGGCCGTACGATGCGCGCTTCGGCGACTTCGCAACGAGCGGCACAGTGGAGTTCCTCACCAGGAACAGCATCGACAAGAGCGAGGTGAAGGTGGAGGCGGGCATGTTCAATACCAAGCGCGCAGTGGCCCAGGTGAAGTTGTTGGACAAGAAGCACCTCTTCAGTCAGCGAAAGGAGAGCGCCTACATCGCGGGCGAATACGCGTTCACGGACGCCTACTTCAACAGCAAGCAGGACTTCAATCGGATGAACCTGTTCGGCAAGTACAACGGTCAGCTCGGTGAGCGCACGCACCTCACGCTTTCCGCCAGCACGTTCGGCGCCGCGTGGAACGCGAGCGGCCAAGTACCACAGCGAGCCATTGAGAGCGGGCTTATCGACCGCTTCGGCGCCATCAACGACGACGAGGGGGGCAACACCACACGCACCAATGCCTACGCCACGCTGATCAACAGCGCGCCCAACGGTGGCCTTTTCAAGAACCAGCTCTACTTCGTGAAGTACGACTTCAACCTGTACAGCGACTTCACCTTCTTCGCTGCGGACAGTGCACGCGGCGATATGATCGCGCAAACGGATGACCGTACGATCTACGGCTACAGTGGCACCTACGCTCGGACCACCTCGTTGGCCGGGTTGCCCTTCCGCTTCCAAGCGGGCCTTGGTGCGCGGTACGACAAGTCGGACATCTCGCTGAAGAACGCCGTTGAGCGCGTGGTCTTTGATACCATCGTGGCGGGCGAAGTGGACCAGTTGAACGCGAATGCTTACGTGGACGGCACATGGAGCCTGACGGAGCGTTTCCGCGTGAACGCGGCTGCGCGTTTCGACGTGTTCCGTTTCCTGTACACCGACGCGCAAGGCATTGATTCAGTGAGCGGCGACGCCGTGCAACAGCGTGTGAGCCCGAAGCTGAATTTCACGTACGACTTGAGCGATCGTGCCCAACTCTACCTGCGCACGGGCATGGGATTCCACAGCAACGACGCCCGCGCCGTGGTGGTGGACAAAGCGAGCAAGACCCTGCCGCGCGCCTACGGAGCGGACCTCGGCACCAACTTCAAACCGCTGCCACGTATGCTGATGAACGTCGCGCTCTGGGGCCTGTACCTCGAAAGTGAGCTCGTTTATGTCGGGGATGGCGGCGTGGTGGAAACCAGCGATGCCACCCGGCGCGTGGGCGTGGACGTCAGTGTGCGCTACCAGCTCACCAACAAACTCTTCGCGGACGTGGACGTGAACGTGGTGCAAGGCAGGATCTTGAACGTGCCTTCAGTTGAGAACCGCATTCCGCTCGCACCACAATTCACCACGATCGGCGGGTTGGCCTACAAGCAGGAACAAGGGTTCAATGCGAGCCTGCGCTACCGCCACATCGCCGACCGCCCGGCGAATGAAACGAACACGGTGGTGGCCAAGGGCTACTTCCTGTTGGATGCGGTGGCCAGCTATCGCCTCAAAAACCTCGAAGTGGGTATGAGCGCGGAGAACCTGCTGAACAGCGAATGGAACCAAGCGCAGTTCGACACGGAAAGCCGCCTGAGCAATGAAACCGAGCCCGTGAGCGAACTGCACTTCACGCCGGGCACGCCGTTCTTCTTGAAAGGGATAGTGAGCTACCGGTTCTGACACCGGTGGCGTTTTGATGAAGGGGGCTGCTCTGGTGGGGGCGGCCCCTTTCCATTTTCGTCCTTCAGTTCAGTACCCCCGCCTCTGCGCGCGCTTTCACGCTTGTGCCTCCTTCAAATAAATCCATGTCACACGAGCGTGGACGCTCGAGCGATAAGCGGGGATTTCTCTGTTGCTCAAGGTCCCGAAGCGGAGACCCTGAGTGAGGTAAGAGGTGAAGGAAAAGCAGATGGCACTCACCCCAAATCATGATGCACGGCCTCTGCGGCTGGTATACCATTGCACTGGATGCGGATGCACCTATGACGATCTGACGAAAGCACCAAGATCATGTCTGCCAACACCAAGTTTCATTTCCTGGTCGTTGTACTCACTTTCCCGGGTCTTCTCTTCGCACAAGGAGGGACTTTGGATCCGCTTTTCGCAGAATCGGGGGTCTTGCGTGCAACGTTCGGCAGCGATTTCAATTGGTTTTCCGATATCGACGTGACACCCGACGACCATATCGTCGTTGCGGGTTTCAAAGGAGTTTACGGCAGTCGTGACATGCTCGTGTGCGCGTATCTGCCGGATGGTTCGCCGGATCCGGCGTTCGGCTCCGACGGTGTCGCGCAATTCGATCTGGGAGGTGATGCATGGGCCAGAGGCCTGTTGTACACGCCGGACGGCATCCTAGTGACTGGCTTGTGGAATAACGAGTTCGTACTGCTGCGGGTGACCGACCAAGGGGAATTGGATCCAACATTCGGGAACGGAGGCATCGCGACGTTTGAGACCGACGCGCCTTGGTCAAGCGGCTATTCCATTTGCCTCACCGACGATGGGATCCTGGTCCTTGGCGCGGTGACCGAACTGTTCAGCGTGTGGCGGTACCGCTCTGACGGAAGCATCGATCAGGAATACGGGGAAGCGGGATGCCGAACCCTTTGGGACTATGATTACTTCCATCCGGGGAATATCGCGGCGCTTGAGGATGGATCCAGTATCAGTGCGGGGTCGCGCAACCTGAACGGTTACATGACAGCAGTGCTTGTCAAACTGGACGCAGGCGGCGATCCGGACCCAGCTTTTGGCGGAACGGGCGTTGTGGATGTGGATCTCGGCCCCTATAATGACTCGTTTCACGGGATGCAACTGCTGCCGGACGGTAAGGTCGTGGTAGCCGGCTTTTCTGGAACGAGCGAAGTGGAGGGAGGGGAGGGACAAGGCGTAGTGGGCCGTTTCACGACGACGGGATCCCCCGATCCGGGTTTCGGTACGAATGGGCTGACCTTCTTCAGCAACCAAGGCGCAGTGGCGAAGAACTTGCTGGACATGGCATGCATGTCCGATGGAACGATCGTCGCAGCCGGAGGTATCATTTACAGCTACGCGCCATTGAATATGGACCTACTGGTCGTTCAACTTACCGAGCAAGGCGTTCTGGATGCCTGTTTTGGCGATGGGGGCGAGGCCATAACGCACTTGGATTCCAACGCCGTTTGTACGACCATGACCATTCAGCCGGATCGCAAGGTGTTGGTCGCGGGCAGGGTCAATGTCACGGACACAGTAGGCTATGATGGGCTGATCGCCCGATATGTGGACTGCGCGGTGAATATTGGGAACATGCCTACATCCGCATCTGTATTTTCCATCGTTCCCGATCCTGTTTCCGCGTTCGCCAAGGTCCGCTTTCCTGTTCAGGCACATGTGTCATCGAGCCTCAACGTTTACGATGCGATGGGCCGCCTGGCCTTGATGAAGATCCTGTCGCGCTCGTTCGCGGCCGGTGACTGGTCGGACGAGCTTGACTGCACACGCCTTTCGCCGGGCCTTTATACGGTCGAACTGCACATAGAAGAACGTGTTTTCAGGGACTCGTTCATCAAGGATTAGTTGCGGCGCTTTCACTCGCTGTTCGGCCGATCGGGCACACACATGGTAAGGCCGCTCACCATGGTGCTGGCGTCAGTGTTCCTGCATCATCGCCACCCTCTGCGTCAACTCATGGTAGCACAGGACATCATCCGCGAAGCAATGGATCACCATGCTCTTGCGGCTCGCGTTTGGTACGGTCATCTTCTTCCCGCCGTGCAGCAGGTTCGCATGCCAGAACAGCACATCACCCGGCTGCGCATGGAACTCGCGCTTCTCAAAATCACCGTCAGCGATCGACTTGTCAACGGCTTCCTCATAACGCGCGTAGGCATCATCGCCGATCACGAAACGGTTACCACCGTGGTCGTATGAACCGTTGAGCAGGTAGGGGAGTTTGTGGCTGCCCACATGGTACACGAGCGGGCCGTTGTCGGCTGTGATCGGTTCTAAGGCGATCCAGGCGGCGGTCATATAACCGAGCGGATGCGTGGTCATGTGGATACTGTCGCTGTGTGCGGCCTGCTCGCTGCCCGTGAGGAAATTGATGCTCTGGAACACCTTCAACTTCTTCCCGAGCAGAAAGTCCATCACGTCCAGGATGCGGCGATCGTGGACATACTTCCGCAGCAGTTCGCTGTGGTGGAACGCGAACATGATCTTGCGCCCGGTGAAGTTGAAGTCGACCACCTTATCGTTGATCAGCCGATCGATCTCCGCGTTCATCGCCGTGACTTCCTCCGGTTTGAAGAGCCCGCGCAACACCACGTAACCCTCCGAGGGCCAACGCAGCAAGGCGGCTTGTGACCCCGGATCGAAGCGCTGGAATTCCGGATGGGACTTCATGCGCTCCACGGCCCCATCGCTGTCCAACCAAGGCGCTTCGCCGCTATGCTTGGGGAGCGTTTCGCTGCTGATCGGCATCAGGACGCTCTGTTTCACGCCGTACTTCCGGTACATTTCTTCGGCGTGCCGCAGCTTCTTGCGGTTGAAGAGGTTGAGCAGCACGTAGCCCGCTTTCCAGGTGCGGAAGGCGCCGTAGTACTTGTCGAGCGTTTGGCGGAGGGACATCGGATGCTGGCGAAAGTACTTTCTGTCCGGTCGCTCGAGACTGACTAGCAACAGGCCGTTTGACCGGTCAATGCTTGATGAAGCGGACGGAGGAAACAGTGTTGCCGGTGGCGAAGCGCAGCAGGTAGGTACCGGGTGCCAGGCCATCGGGCAATTGCAAGGTGCGCCGTTGATCGCCAGCAGCGGCCTCACCGCTCCAGACCTTGCCGATCATGCGGCCATCGGTAGCGAGCAGATCGATGTTCAACCGGGCAGATCCTTCCATGCGCCACGTCAGTTCTACGCTTGTTCCTGTTACGATGGTGCCGAGCAGCATGGGTGAAGCATCGGTGGATCCTGCATCGACGGTACCCACGGAAAGGTCCATGATCACCTTGTAGGCGACGGTCCGCAGGTAGTCGTTGTTGTTCCTGGAGGTGAGTACCCAAACGTTGCCATCGCTGTCGGCCCTCAGGTCGGTATTGCGGTACTGTTCAAAGATGAAGTCTGGGTCGAGGAGGATGCCGTTGTCGCCGAAACCTTGTGCGAACTGGCCGTTGGGCAAGAGGCAGATGAGGCCAGCCTTGTCGGTGGTGGGCGTTACCACCACGAGGTCGTTCGGTAGCACGGCCAGTCCAGCGGGATACTGGTTCAAGTAGTTCCCGGGCACGGGGATCACGGTCACACCGTTGGAGCCGAAGGCGGTATCGTAGGTGCCGTCCGGTAGGAAGTGTTGCACGATGAGCTGATCGATGTTGGGCTCGGAACTGAACCGATAGCTCGCGACATACACGCTGCCATCGGAGGCGGCGGCGATGTTGGCGGGCAGGCTCTCCATGGTCGTGTCGTGCAGGAGGGTGCATCCGCCATCACCGTAGTCCAGGTCCCTTGTACCATTCGGCAACACCCGCTGCACGTACAGTCCCCTGTTCGCATTCAGGTAGGGCCGCCACCATCCGGTCACGATCAACGAGCCATCGGGCAGCGCGCATACGTCCGCCGGGTCATCATTCCATTGGTCGGGGATCCCGATGGCCGCGCCGCCGTTCACACCGAAGGTGGTGTCGAATGCGCCGGCTGGCTCCAATCTGATCAGGAAGCTATCGTAATCGTTGTTCAGACCAGCGATCACCGTACCGCCGTCGGGTTGCACGGCCATCGCGCGCGGCAGGGTGTACTCGCCGTTCCATTGGAAGATGAACTTGCCGTTCCCCCAGAAGGTGGTGTCCAAGGCACCGTCCAGGTTCAACCGCTGCACGTAGATGCCGTCGTTGTCGTAGTCGTTGTAATCTTCCGCTCCCATGGCCATGATCCGGCCGTCCGGCAGGCACTCCACATCGATCGTGGTCTCGAACCAGTTGCACACGTTGTGCTCGATGAAGCCCTCGCCATCGAAGGAACTGTCGGCCTGGGCGTTCGGCAGCGATCGCATGAAGAAGACCCGGCTGTCGCTGGGTATGTTGGCCGCCTTCTTCCCGAAAATGACCAGCCTGTCCTGCGGGTCAATGGCCAGGCAGTAGGGTGCGTGCGTGGCCCAGATCGTGGGCAACATGGAGAACACATGGTCCGGATCCAGCCCGGATTGCGCGATGGAGAAGAGCGGCAGGATCGAGGCGGCGGAAAGAAGCGATCGGGTCATGGCGGTCTGTGCAGTGGCGCGAAGTTGATCGGTTCCGGCCATCAGTACAACGGACAACCGGGAAGTCAATTCCCCAACAGCTTCCCGATATCCTCGATCGCCTGATCGACTTCTGCTGGTTTCGTACCGTCGTAGAAGCCGCGCAACCGACCGAGCGTATCGGCGAGTACGAGGTTCTCGGTATGCACGAAGTCGTTGGGTCCGCCATCGCCGGTATCTTTTACGGCGAACCAGCTCTTGCGGGCGAGCATGTAGATCTGTTTGCGATCACCGGTGAGGAAATGCCAGCGCTCGGGATCGGCGCCGTGCAGGTCGGCGTAAGCGTTGAGCACGGGCACGGTATCGAGTTCGGGTGTAACGGAGTGTGAGAGGATCACGAACCGTGTTTCGTCCTTGTAGGCTTCCTGAACTCGCTCCAACTGCGTGCTCATCTTCGGGCAGATGTTGCCGCAGGTGGTGAAGAAGAAGTCGGTGAGGATAACCTTGCCCTTCACGTCGGCCATCGTTACCGTGCGCCCTTTCTGATCCGTCAGGTTGAAATCCAAGATGTAGTGCTCAGCGGTCGACTTCCGCAAGGAGGGGTCCACCACCAACGGATTCAATTGGGCCGGGGTGTACACGGGCAATTCCCCGCTGGGCTTGATGATGATGTACGCGATGCCCACGCCTACGGCGAAGATCACCAGGAATACGAGGAGGCGGACGAGGATCGGTTTCATTGGGCTCAAGTGGCGAGTAGCGAGTAGCGAGTGGCGAGTGCTACTTGTCGGAG
>JANOPI010000433.1:0-7275 GCA_031421755.1 Flavobacteriales bacterium
GCACATGCGGATCGATGCCGCCGGGCAGCACGAACTGGCCTTTCGCGTCGATCACTTCGGCGTCGGGTGCATGCAGATCATGCCCAATGGCCTTGACGTGTTCGCCTTCGATGAGTACATCGGCGCGGTGGAAGTCGGCGGCGGTGACGACGGTTCCGTTCTTGATGAGGAGGGACATGATGGTCCGTATTTATACCCGTTATCTGGTCTATCGATCAATTGTCCAGCGATCGCTGGACAATTTCAATTCCTCTTGCGCGACTTACGTGCCTTCAACTCCTTTTCGATGTCCAAGGCCGATGGCAACAGGCGTTGTAGCTTCTTGGGCAAGTCCGAGACCAGCTTGGTCCGCCAGTCGGAAACGCCGATGGGCTTGTTCGTGGCGCGCAGGGCATACTCCACTTTGAGCTTCTTGCTGTCCTGACAGAGAAGCACGCCGATGGTGGGCTGATCATCCGGGTGGCGAAGTTGCGCGTCCACGGCGCTGAGGTAGAAGCCCATCTTGCCCACATACTCAGGCTTGAACGACCCCATCTTGAGTTCCACCACAACGTAGCAGCGCAGCCTTACATGATAGAACAGCAGGTCCATGTAAAAGTCCTCGTCGTCCACCTCCAAGTGGTACTGTCGGCCCAAGAAAGCGAAGCCCACCCCCAGTTCCACCAGGAACTTCTGGATGTGCTCCACCAGGCCCCGTTCCAGTTCGCGCTCACGGGCGTCCAGCCCTAGCGTGAGGAAATCGAAGGTGTAGGGATCTTTGAGCGTTTGGTGGGCCAGATCAGAACGATCGGGGGGAAGCGTGTTCTTGAAGTTGGTGATGGCCTTCCCATGGCGGCGGTGCGCCTTCGCGCTGATCTGTGCGGCGAGTACCGCCCGGCTCCATCCGTAGCGAAGCGCGGCCGCTGCGTACCAATGGCGCTCCTCCGTGCGCTTGAGCTTGTCCAACAGCACGAGGTTGTGCGCCCATGGCAGGGCCGTTACCATCGCGGGCTCGGGATACGCCTCTGCGAAAGCACGCATGTACAGCAGGTTCGATCTGGAGAAGCCGGTCATTTCCGGGAAGGCGGCCTGGAGATCGGCGGCCAATCGCTCCACCACTTTGCTACCCCATCCTTCGCTACGCTGCCGGTCAAGGATCTCGCTGCCGATCCGCCAGTATAGCATGGTCAACTCACGTTGCAACGCAGTGGCGGCACCGAGCTGGGTCTTCCGGATATGTGCCTTCAGTCCGGCCAGAAAACGCCCGTACCCGGCAGGTACGGCTTCCTTGCGTTGCGCTGGTCTCTTCGTAGGCTTCATGACTTGAGCGGACAAGATAGAGACCCTGCCGACCGCATCCGCACGAGGTGATGGAAGGCAATTGTCCAGCGATCGCTGGACAATTACGAACGCCCCCGCATCATCGCCCAATACACTGCGAATGCAACCAGCGTTCCGCTGAACCAAGAGAGCGTATACAGGAACTCCAACGGCTTCACCCAGTAGCCGATGATGGCGACGAACACACCAACAACCAACGCGATGATCGCCGCCCCGTTCACACCCGCATGCGGCCCATCCACCTTGTACAGATCGGCGATCACCAACGTGCGTTTGCGGATGATGAAGTAGTCGCACAGCAGGATGCCGAGCACCGGACCGAGCAGTCCGCTGATGAAGATGAGGATGCCACTGATCTCGTTCATCAACCACCACGGACATATCGCGATGCCCACGAGCCCCGCTATGACGCCCCCCATGCGGAAGCTGATCTTCTTTGGAAAGAGGTTGCTGAAGGCGTTGGCCGGTGCGATCACGTTCGCTGCGATGTTGGTGCTGAGCGTGGCGATGAGCATGGTGATCTGCGCGAAGATGACCACGCCCGGGCTCTTGAATCTGCTGATCAACGAAACGGGATCCCACGGCGCATCCTCCGCGATGAGCACATCATCGAACGCTACCACGGCCGCACTGGTGACGAAGATGCCCACGAACGAATAGAAGACCATGGTGCCTGGAAGCCCGATGAACTGGCCCGCGAGCTGGTCCTTCTGCGTCTTCGCATAGCGCGTGATGTCGGAGATACTTATGGACATGGTGGCCCAGAAACCGACCATGGCGGTGAACCACATGAGGTATTGCCAGAAGCCGACGCTGTCTTCAGAGTGCCATTGCGTCGCATGCACCACAGTCGACACGACGCCAGCGTCATCCTTGAACTGCACGTCAATAGTGCCGTCAAGATCCACTCCCGGATGTGTCACCTCCAGCGGTGATCGCGCGATCGGGATCCATTCGCTCTCCTGTTCGCGGATCGAATTCGTTGTCCACATCTTGAACGAGGTCGCCTTGGGTGTTCCCCGTGTATTCGAAAGTGGCCGGACAATGAGGGTCGTCCTACCCCAATCCTTTTCCACGTCCATCTCTACTGAACCGTACTGCAATTGCTCACCTTGCTTCAATGCGTTGGAGAACCCACCCGCGCCGTTGGTGCCCCAAACGATCAGCACGACGCCGATCAGTATCAATATCGGTGCGCTCCAATCCTCCAGCCACCGAATGCTCTCGGTGCCTTTCCAGATGAACCAGATGTTGATCAGCCAGAACACCCCGAAGCAGATGAACTTGCCGATGCTCAGTGCCACCTCCCCTTCCTGACCGGTCGCGGCGTTCCAGATGGAATAGATCGCCAATCCCCCGATCCATGTCTGCACTCCGAACCAGCCGCAGGCCACGATCGCGCGCAACAAACTAGCGATGTGGATACCCCGCGTACCGAACGCCGCACGCCCTTGCACAGGGAATGGGATACCGTACTTCACGCCCGCATGGCCGTTCAGCACCATAGGGATGGTGATCACCAGATTCGCCAAGCCGATGATCGCCAGCGCTGCCTGCCAGCTCAGGCCCGCGCGCATCATGTACGAGGCCAGCAAGTACGTGGGAATGCACACGGCCATGCCCACCCACAGCGCGGCAAGGTTCCACTTGTTCCAGGTGCGCTTCTCCGGCGGAATGGGCGCGAGGTCCGAACTGTAAAGAGGGGAACGGGTGATGTCCTCCATGGCCGCGACAAGATAGCCGGGACCACCGCCCGGTGATGACCGCTGGAACCAGAAGACCCTCTTCCGCGTTGTAGGGTCTACTTCTTCCGGATCGACGCCTTTGAATATGAAGAGCTTTCTTCTTTACCCGCTCGCCCTCGCGAGCATCACCACCTATGCACAAAAATCGGTATGGGATGTACACCCGCTGAACATGGTCCCCTGTGCTGAGTGGATCAACCCGGCTCCGGGTTGCGGTGGCTGCAGCTCTTGCCGCACCTCCGTCGATACCGATCCGGTCATCATGAATGGTGGCGCGCTCCAATGGAGCAATGACCTGGTCCTCTGCCCGCATCCCGTTGATACGCTCGGGAACAACACGGTGATCGTGAACAACTGGCCCGTAGAGCCCGATGCCAACAGCTACCTCTACGGCCGTATCGACTTCCATCAGCCCATGCGCATCGATACGCTCGAGCTGACCTGCGCCGCGTGGAGCCCCGGGGTGAACTCCATAGAGATCGCGATCCAGTTCAACGAGACGGACCCGCACACGACCACGACCATCCTTACCGGCCAGCTTTCGGGATCGTACCAGCAATTCACCGTCACCGGCCTCGGGGCGGTGCCCTTTGCAAGCAACGGCGGCTCTTACGCTAACATCTTCGTCCGCACCCAAGGCACCGATGTGTGGCTCCTCTTCAAAGGCTTGCGGGTTGTGGCTTCGGAGGACTTGACCGCTTCCATCTCCGAACAGGATCCGGAAAGCGTATTCATCCTGCCGAGCAACTCCGGTGTGACCATCGCATCGGCTGAACCGGTCAATGCCACCATTTGTGACGCATCAGGTCGCATAAGCTGGCACCGCGACCAGGTGCGCGGAACGACGTTCGTCCCCTTGGCCGAGGGCCTCAGTATCGTGCGTGCAGGCAGCGCCGTCCGGCGCATCGTGCGCTGACCTCCCCATATTCACTCAACGGGCTTGAGCGCGATCTTGCGCTCATTGAACCCGTGCGCATTCACCGTGTACTGGCCGACGATGCGTGTTCCGCTTGTCGCCCTGTCCTTCTCCGGACTGTTCCTGTGCTGTGGCACATCCGCCCAACATGAGGACGTACGCGGGCGCGATGGCACTGTAACATGGCCCACCTGCGCCACCGTGCCCACCACCTTCGTGGACCGTGTGCGCCATGTTCTCGCCGATAGCGGGAACATGTTCCCGGAATACCCGGATCCAGCACCCTTCACCTGCGAATTGTTAGCGGGCTTGGAACAAGCGATGACCGATGATTCCGTGCGCTACCACTTCGAGCATCTCTCGCAGCGCTATTGGTCGATCGGTCCGCACTACGCCAACGTGGAGCGCTACATCGACCGGCACATGGACTTCCACTTGGCCATTGCCGCAACCGGGCACTTCTTCTGCGATGTGCGCATCATGGGGCTGAAGAAGCTCTACGACTACCGACGCATGCGGCCGATGGTATGCGCGACGCAAGCGCACTACGTCCAATTGGAGAAGCAGGACCGCCAAGCCGTGCGCTACTTGATACACGTGCTGGAGAATACACCGTGGAGCATCATGGGCAGCGAGAACGCGGCCATCCACGAGGTGTACATCCGGGAGGTCGCCAAGACGCTCGATCTGTTCACCGGACAAGAACACGTGGACCCCAAGGACCTGCGGCAAAACCTGCCGCTCACGGATGCGAAGTTGCGTGCAGCGCTGATCGATTGGCGGAAATGGCTCGAACCATGAAGTGGTTGCTGTTCCTTGCATTCTGTGCCGCGAACGGCTTGTTCGCTCAAGATGCTGATGCCTTCGCTCGCGCACTTGAACGCACCAGCCCACGTGCATTGGACCGCTGGATGAAGCGCGAATTGCATGATCACCGCAAAGGCACGCAGATAACCTCACCGGGTAGCAGCTACACAAGCCACTCCGCTACCTACGACACCCTTGTCGCCTGGCTGCGGCAACAACCCGGCGTCGTGGATGCCGAATGGGACCGCTGCATCGGGAAGCTGGACCTATGGCCGGGGCACTCGACCATCGGTGTGCAGCTGCGGCTTGCTGGCGTGGAGCGCGAACGATGCTACACCTTGCAAGAAGGACGGCCCGGCACCATCAAGCTACCCGGCTGGCGGGCGAAAGTGCGGAAGACGCGGGAAGAGTTGAAGCTGGTGGGGGTAAGGGAAGGTGTGGGGTTCGTCTCCCAGCAGCGCAAGCTGTGCTCGGAATCAGAGCATTGACAACGCGCACTTTGCGCGACCTTCCAGATTCACCTGAATCGGCCAACGTTCTTGTTCCAGTATCGGCGGATGAATTCCCTTTTGTCCCCCATTTCAGGGATGCACTGTTCGTATGGATGCTTCTCCACCAATGCCGTCTCGCTCTCATCGTTCCCCTGCATCTTGTAGACCTCGATCATGGGTGGGTGCGTGTCCTCTTCACCTGGACAACCATTCCCGTTCATATGCCCCAAGTGGATGATCTTGAACTGGTCAATCCTGAACAAGTCGCTCACCCAATTCGCGTCGGCACAACCAGCGCGGTGGTATGAATAGTAGTAGCTCGGGTCCGCCTTCAGGTGAACGGCATCGGGAAAGTCCATGTACCCTTCGATACTCCTGAACCGGACGTTGATCGGGTCGTAGAGGTAAAGGAAATAGGTGCTATTGTTCCCGATATAGTCCATCAGAATATCCGCATTCCCATCGCCATCGAAATCAGGGAACTTGATGTACAACAGACCATTCCGGTAGATGGTATCCACGAAGACGACCTCGTTGAGGTGACGACCCGACAAGAGCAGTTTCTCAGTCCCGAACTCCCTTGTCCTGATCGTGATCTCCCGTCCAGTATTGTAAAACGTCGTGTCAAACTCATAACCCCGTGGAGAAGACGGGCCTGGCCTCGATTGACCTTCCACGAAACATGGCTGTCCAAACCCAAAGATCATGATCAACCATAACAGTGGAGAGTATCTCATGCCCCCATCGCTCAATTCACACACACGCCTCATCCGCAATGCTCACCGCCTTGCTGATGATCTCCATCCCCTCATCCACCCCCGCCTTATCGATGCATAGCGGCGGCGCGACGAAGATCCAGTTCCAGCGCACGAAGGTGAACATGCCCAGTTCGGTGATCTTGGCAGCCACCTTATTCATCACGGCCATCTCCTCGGGCTTCGCGTTCCAGGGCGCCATCGGCTCTTTGGTGTCGCGGTTCTTCACCAGCTCGATGCACCCCAGAAGGCCGGTGTTGCGGAAGTCGCCGATGCTCGGGTGTTTGGTCGCGAGCGCAGCGACGCGATCTTCTACATACTTCCCCATGTTCGCGGCGTTGGCCACGAGGTCCTCTTCCTTGTAGATGTCGATCACGGCGTTGGCGGCGGCGCAGGCCACGGCGTGAGCGCTGTAGGTGAGGCCGATGGGCAGCGGTTTGTCGTCGAAGTGCTTGATGATCTCCTCGCGCACGATGAGGCCGCCGAGCGGGATGTAGCCGCTGGTGATGCCTTTCGCCATGCACAGGATGTCCGGTACCACGCCATGGTGGTCGATGCCGAACCACTTGCCGGTGCGACCGAAGCCGCTCATCACCTCATCGCAGATGGTGAGGATGCCGTAACGGTCCGCGATGGCCTTCACGCCTTTCCAGTAGCCCGGCGGGTATTTGATGCAGCCGCTGGAGCCGCTTTCCCCTTCCAGCATGATCGCCGCGATGTATTGCGGGCCTTCGTACTTCACGATGCGCTCCAGGTGCGCCAGCGCGTTCTCGGTGCATTCCTCCGGCGTTTTGCTGTTCCACGGGCAGCGGTAGAAATACGGATTCTCCACGTGAATGATGTTCGGCACGCCCTGGCTGTCGTGCGGCAATCCGCGCGGATCGCCGCCAGCGCTGAGCGCACCGTACGTGGCGCCGTGGTAGCTCTGGTACAGCGTGATGATCTTGTGCCGGCCGGTGTACAAACGCGCGAGCTTCATCGCGTGCTCAATGGCTTCGGTGCCGCCGTTGGTGAAGAAGGTGCGGTTGAGCGAGCCCGGCGTGATTTCCGCCAGCGTCTTGCCCAGTTTGCCGCGCGCCTCGGTGATCATGCCCGGATGCACGTAGCTCACCTCGGCCATCTGCTTGGCCACCGCCTCCGCGACTTTCGGATGCCCGTGCCCGATGTTCACGTTCATCAGCTGCGAGCTGAAGTCGATGTAGCGCTTGCCTGAACGTTCGTAGAGGTAGATGCCCTTGGCG
>JANOPI010000434.1:0-1834 GCA_031421755.1 Flavobacteriales bacterium
GGAGCAAGCCGCCTATGCTCTGCTCGGCCATGATCTGGTGCGCATCCATGCAGTGCCCGTGACGCACTTGGATCCGCACGCGCAGAAGACCTTATTGGAACAGACCGCGAAAGTGTGAACTACCCGTAGCCTCATGTACACCCCTTCCTTCCCCCGCTTTGCGGTTATCGCTCTGCTGGCCTGCGCCATTGTACCCGCGTCCGCGCAACTGAACAACAGGCTCGATGCCATACAACTGATCCAGCAAGGCGATGTGCAGCTGCGCATGGGCAACAGCGAGCAAGCATTGCTCAGCTACACCAACGCCATACAGAAGGACATGGCCTTCGCCGATGCGTATATGAAGCGCGCAATGCTCCAAAGCCGCTTGGGACAGCATTCCCAGGCGCTGGTGGACATGGACCGGGCGCTGGAACTGAACCCCTACAGCGAGTACATATTCGACCGCCGCGCCAAAGTGAAGATCCTGGTGAACGACATCAAGGGTGCGGAATCCGATTGGGACCAAGCGATCTCCATGGCACCGTATAACGACCTCCTGCGCGAAACCCACGCGGATGCGCTGCTGTTGATGAACGCACCCGCAGAAGCACTGAAGGAATTGGACACTTTGCTCGACCACCACGCTGCCGATCCGTTGCTGCACATGAAACGCGGAACGGTGCTGTTGGAGTTGAACAACGCGGTCAGCGCACTCCAAGCGTTCGATCGCGCGGCAGCCCTGTTACCGACCGCAGCACTTGTCCAAGATCTGCGCGGTATCGCCTTCATACACCAAGAGCGGTGGACCGAAGCGCTCGGTGCCTTCGATCGCGCGATCCTGCACGACCCGAAGTTCGACCTTGCATGGTACAATCGAGGCCTGGTGAAAGCGCGGCTGGGGCTGGTGGCCGAAGGGCGCGCGGATAAGGACCAAGCGTTGCAGCTGTCGCAGGACCAGCCCCACATCTTCTTCCAACGTGCGCTATCCCGCAAGCGGGATGGGGACCTTGCCGGTGCACGCGAAGACTATGACCGTGCTCTGGAGCTGGCACCGGATTACCTCGAAGCACAGTACAACAGGGCCTTTGTCCGCAAACAGCTCGGAGACCATGCGGGTGCCATGGCCGATGCCGAAGGTGCCCTACTGAAAGCTCCGGATGATCCCGATGCTTGGGTGATGAAGGGCAACATGCATCTGCTGTATGGAGAGTTCAACGAAGCTATAGAACACTTCGGCCGTGCCATCAGCCTTACCGACGAACACGCCAACGCACTCTTCAACCGCGGCCTGGCCTACCACATGAACTACCAACCATTGCAAGGGTGCGATGATCTGCGCCGCGCTGCCGATATGGGCTCCACACAGGCCCTTGACGCCATGAAATATTTCTGCGCGTTCTGATCCTGACACATGAACATGAAGCCCCGGGTCTTTGCATGCCTTCTCTTCGCAGCATTCGTGCTCTTGTCGTCCTTCCGTAGCACGGCACAAGACACGGACGGTAATGCGATGCGCGTGTTCAGATCACTTCAAGCTGCCTTGCTCAATCCCGATAGCGTACTAAGCCTCGACCTAAGCGACCAGCACCTGGGGAAGCTGCCGGTGGACGTATTCCGCTTCAAGAACTTGCGCGAACTACGTCTGCGCAACGATGATCTCACCTCCATTCCATCCGACATCGCCACACTCACGCATCTACGACTACTGGACGTGAGCGGCAACCCGATCACCGTGCTGCCAGAGCGCTTCGCTGAACTGGGCGAACTGGAAGAACTCTTCATGAATAACGACAAGTCACTGTCCCTCGAACGTGACCTGGGCATACTCGCACGCTTGCCTCACCTGCGCAGA
>JANOPI010000435.1:0-2804 GCA_031421755.1 Flavobacteriales bacterium
AGGCATTCCTCGGAAGCAGCACGGGCGACATGCTGGTGAACGATGAGCACACGTTGGATGCGTTGTTCCGGCAGGCCCACATGATCCTGGCCGTGCATGCGGAAGATGAGCCGACGGTGCGTGCCAATACGGCCGCAGCGGTAGCACGGTACGGGGAGGACATCCCGTTGGGGGAGCACCCGCGCATCAGGAGCGCGGAGGCATGCTGGCTGAGCAGCAGCCGCGCTGTTGCGCGCGCGAAGGAGCACGGGACGCGCTTGCATGTGTTGCACATAAGTACAGCGCGCGAGTTGGAACTGTTCTCGGCGGGGCCGTTGGAAGGGAAACGCATTACCGCTGAGGCGTGCGTGCATCACCTCTGGTTCACGGATGCGGACTACGCGAATAAGGGTACGCGCATCAAGTGGAACCCGGCGGTGAAGACCATGGAGGACAGGGAAGCCGTCCGAAGAGCGGTGGTTGATGGCCGCATCGATGTGGTGGCCACGGACCATGCACCGCACACGCTGGAGGAGAAGGCGAACACCTATGCGAAATGCCCCAGCGGCGCGCCGCTCGTACAGCACTCCTTGGTAGCGATGCTGGAACTGATGCACGATGGCGTATTCACGCTGGAGAAGGTAGTGGAGAAGATGAGCCACGCGCCCGCGCGCTTGTTCAACGTGAAGGACCGTGGCTTCATCCGTGAAGGAGCGTGCGCCGATCTCGTGCTCGTTGATCTGGATTCCCCTTGGACGGTATCAAAGGAGAATATCCTCTACAAGTGCGGCTGGTCGCCCTTGGAAGGTCAGCGCTTCCGTGCGCGGGTGGAGAAGACCTGGGTCAATGGCCGCTTGGTCTGCAGCGATGGCAAGGTGGACCGCGCCGCACGTGGTGAACGCATGCTCTTCGACCGATGAAGGTTTTCGCTTTGATCCCGTTCGTGCTGGTGGCCGCTTGTTCGTCGTCGGAGGAACGATCGGCCGATCTGATCTCTCGCGACAAGTTCACCGAGGTATTGCTCGAGGCCCAGCTCATTGAAGCACGGCTGAACCAGGAAGCCATGCTCGACAAGAACGCCGATGTCGCGGACACGTCCGCGTATGCCGGGATGTTCAAGGCGCAGGGTGTCACTGAAGCAGCGTTCAAGACCACGTTCGAGCGGTATGTGGCGCATCCGGCTGAACTGAAGGACATCTACAACGACGTATTGGTGGGTCTGCAGAAACGCGTTGACCTCGCCGACAGCACAGGCACGGCGCACTAGCATCAACGGTCCGGGGCATCACCAATTGCGTACCATGCTCATATGTGTTTATCCGTGTTCATCCGTGAGGATCGGTGTGCGCATTCCTGATCCGCCACCGGCGGATCTGCCGAAAAACTACTGACCGCGCAGGAAGCGCTCCGTGTTCGCCACGGCCTCATCGGCTTTGCGGAACTCCATGGACAGCACCTTGCGCGCTTTCGAGCCATCGTACAGCCGCTGACGGGATGCTGTGCGCGCTGACGCCTTCGTCACCAAGGGTCTTCCACCGAACAGCGTGCGCAACCGCTCGAAGCGCCAAGCGAGTTCCATGGTCCACTGGGCGATGGCGGTTGTTGGTACCTGCTTGCCCGCGTTGCGCGCGATCTTGCTGAAGAGCTCGTAGTAGGAGAGGTTCTCACCGATGAGCAGATGCCGCTCGCCGAGCGGGCCTACATCCATGAGATGCACGATCGCGGTGGCCACATCACGTGCGTCTACCACTGCATTACTGCCGCGCGGGTAGAAGCGTGAGCCTTTGCGCAAGCGTTCCATGATCGTCATGCTGCTTCGTCCGGCGGGTCCGGGCCCGATAACCACGCAGGGGTTCACCATTACCGCGTGAAGGCCTTCGGCGATGCCCCGTTGCACTTCCAGTTCCGCCTCGTGTTTGCTGATGGCGTATGCCGAAGCCGACTTGTCGCTTTTGAACTCAACCGATTCATCATTGGCGCTGCCGTCCGGCCGGAAGCCGATCGTTGCCGTACTGCTGATATGGCCCAAGCGCGGCACACCGCTGGCGAGCATCGCATTCACCACGTTCGCCGTGCCAGTGATGTTGTGCAGGAACATCCGTTCGGTGTCGCGTGGATCGAACGAGACCAGGGCCGCACAATGGAATACGCGTTCCACGCCTTTCATCGCTTCAGCGAGCGCATCCGGTTCCAGCAGGTCGCCAAGCGCCCACTCGATGCGTTGGAAACGTGCATCGCCATCCGCATGGTAGTGGCGTAGCACCCGACGGACCAACTCGCGGTCGCTATCCGGCCGGTGCAGTGCACGCACATTCCGCCCTCGATCGAGCAGTTCGTTCAGCACATGAACGCCAACGATGCCGGTTCCGCCAGTGACAAGATCCATTGGTGCGCGAAGGTGCGGGGAAATGGTTGTCGGTCGCAGGGGCAGGAGCTATGCCTTGTTGTCGGTTGTCAGTGGCATGGGCAGGAGCAATGGGTTGTTGTCGGTTGTCCTGCGTGGCGGAAGGAGTGCGCAAGGGATCCATCTCGACGAGGACGTCGGCAGTCTGACAACCGACAACAGTCAACCGACACTGACAACCGCCACCGACAACCACTCGGATATCTTCGCCGCCCTCATGAGCACCGTACGCGATCACGTCGAAGAACTCACCTGGCGCGGGCTATTGCACGATAGCATGCCCGGCACCCGTGAATACCTCAACCAGGGTCCAGCGTCCGGCTATATCGGCTTCGATCCAACGGCGGACAGCCTGCACGTGGGCAACATGGTGCAGATCATGATGCTCAAACACTTCCAGGAAAGCGGCCATAGGCCCATC
>JANOPI010000436.1:0-2831 GCA_031421755.1 Flavobacteriales bacterium
GGCCGGATTCTGGCTCTCCATCTGGGTGAGCGCTGCGACTTGGGAGAATCGCCGTTTTCCGCTGAGGGCATAGTTCACCGAGCCCATCCACGTTTCAACGCGCAGGTCCGATCGGGAAGGCCAAGGGTCGTCGGGCTGCCATTTGTCCACTACGGCAGCAGGCTCCTCGGCATAAAAGCCCTTGCTTTCGTTCCAGAAGCCCCTGGCCCAAATGCGCCGGCCGGTGTACCCCAGACCGAAGCCTTTGGACTTCGTGGAGCCATACGTGGGGTCGGGTGCTTCGAGCGCCGGTATGCTGAAGGTGGCTTCCACGGAGAGCCATCTGAAATCGATCGCGGCCCCGTACTGCGTCACGTTGTTGGTGGACCATGTGACGGTGTTGCCCAACGTGTCGCCGATGTCGATGGAAGCGAGGCGATAGCTGGCGACGGCGCTCAGCGTGAGCTTTTGCTTGTAGGTGGTGATGTAGGCCGTGTCGTAGTTCGGTGGGGCCGAAGTGTCGCCCACGAGAACCTTACGCATGAACACGCCGAACTGGGGAAAGGCATCAGCGGAAAATGCGGAACAGGCGAGCGCGAGCAATAGGATACGCACGATGGATTTCGACCAGAACACGGGTGAGAGGAGTTCGGGAGTGAGGATCAGCTGATGGCTTGGGCCTTCGTCTTCGAGGCGCGTTTTTTGGGATTGGCGATGCGCAATTGTCCATCGGCTTGAGCGGTCCTGTCCGCGAGGTCGCGGGCAGCGGGTTCGGAAAGGATCAGCGCGTAGGCTTGTTTGAGCTTGTCCCAAGCACTGCGGGCGTCGGCTTCTTTCTTTTCACCCAACGGCGTGATGAAGACCCGGATGTTCTTCTTGACGCCCTCGCGTTGGATGAAACGAACGAACGCCAGTTTGTCCAATGCTCTGGAAACTGTGGACACATCCAATTGATGCACGCGAGCAAGATCAATGATGAGCACGCCAGGGGCCGTTTTGGCCGTCATGAGGAGGAAGGCCATGGTGGCAGTAAGTTCGAGGGGGGCGAAATGCTCGTCGGCGAGTTTGGTGAGGGACCTGGCCAAGGCGGTGGTGGCGTGGAAGAGGCAGGTGTTGTAGGAATCTTGGAGGGTGGGCATGGTGCGAAGATAGTTTTATATGCATGGCTGGCCAAGCACGCATCTGAGTCAAGTGAATTTGGTTTAAGTGTCAGAAAGACAGCAGTATAATCTTTGGTGTGCTGGTGGAATCAATTTCTGTTTGAGCACAAAATACGTGCGTGGCCAGCCATGTAAGTGACGTCATTTGACCTACTTCCCGATCCGAAAAAACCCGCATCTTCGCGCCCCCAATTCTGGGACATAACCAAACCAACCGCGACATGCCAACTCGCATCCGCCTTCAGAGAAAGGGCAAAAAGGGCCAGCCGTACTACCACATCGTAGTGGCTGATCAGCGTTCACCACGTGACGGTAAGTACATCGATCGTATCGGTGCTTACGATCCGAACCAGAACCCTGCGTTCATCGACATCGACCGTGCCAAGGCGCTCGACTGGATGCAGAAGGGCGCACAGCCAACGGACACATGCCGTGCGATCCTTAGCTATACCGGCTTGGTGTACAAGAACCACTTGTTGAACGGTGTGAAGAAGAACGCGTTCACACAGGAGGAAGCCGACCGTCGTTTCGACATTTGGCTGAACGAGAAGACGACCAAGATCGAAGCCAAGCGCAACAACTTGGGCACTGCTGCTGAGAAGGCTGTGACGGACCGCGTTGCTGCAGAGACCAAAAAGGCTGAAGAGATGGCCGCGAAGCTCAGCGCCAAATTGGCTGCGGCGAGCGCTGCGGCTGAGGCTGCTGCTATGCCTGCTGTTGTGGAGGCTCCTGCTGAGGAAGCCGCTGCTGAAGGCGAGGCTCCTGCGGCTGAGTAAGCGATTACTTCAAGAACAGTACAGAACCCCGGCCGTGTGCCGGGGTTCTTCGTTTCTCAGTGGATGTGTACCTCGTCCAGGAAGAGCCAGGGCAGGTTGCCTTCACCGGCGAAGCCCTCGGGAATGCTGGGCATTGCGTTCACGGTGAAGCGCACATACCGGCAAGGCTTGCCTCCGAGTTCAGTGCCGAACTCCATGCGGCCATTCGCGTCTTTCACCGGGGTGATGGTCGCGGCGTCCGTGAAGTTCTGGCTGTCGCTGCTGGTGGCGATCACCACGTTCTTGGGCGGGTGGATCCAAGAGGTACGCTCTGCGAGCGATCCGATCCCGACGTGCTGTAGCGGCTGTTCGCCTCCCAGGTCCACGGTGATGATCACGTGGGAATGACGCCAACCGAGCCATTCGTGGTTCACGCGTTTCTCACCAGCGGATACGCCGTCCACCAGGGCAAATATCCCTCCATCGTCGTAGCGCTCATCGGGGCGCGGTTCCACGGTGATCGTGCACCCCGTCGACTTGTCGAAGTCGAGCTTCAAGGATGTGGTGTTCCCCAGCTTCTTGTCACCCCCGAAGATGGCCGCCTTGATCGTTGTGCTGCCGCGTTGCTCGATCGTGTAGTCGAACTTCGGCGAAGTGTATAGCGGCTCGCTTCCGTCCGTGGTGAAGTGCAATTCTCCAAGACCGGGTGCCGAGGTGAGTTCCACGTTCACCTGTCCGCGCTTTTTGCTTCCGCTCATCTTGAACTCCACGTTGTGCAGGCTCTTGCTGTAGTTGACGTGGAGTGCATCGAGGTTCAGGAACTCCTGCTCCAACCGCCGGATGAAGCTGCCTTCATCACGCGTTTCCTTCGGGCTCCACAGCACTTCCGCCAACGCGAGCATGCGGGGCACCGCCATGTACTCCACATGTTCTGGTG
>JANOPI010000437.1:0-21218 GCA_031421755.1 Flavobacteriales bacterium
TCTCCCGATAGATGCTCCGCTTCTGAAGGCTCTCGAACGGGCGGTACACGTAGTACACGCTGCCGTTGAATACCTGTGTGCGCTCGGGATAGCGATAGGTCAATCGTGTGCGTTCGCCAAGCAGACCTGTCACCGGATCGATCGCCCGCAGCCATTGGTAGCCGTTCCTTTGGAAGACAGCGTACAGTGCGCTCGACTTGCGGTCTTGGATGATACGGCCTGACCAATCGCGGCCTTCGACCTTGGTGAGATACGGCAACGCCGCACGCCCCGCCTCTTTGAAGTCGCGTGTGAACTTCCGAAGCCGTGCCGAAGCGTGATCGAAGACGAGCATCGTATCGCCCACCACGAACAACGGCGCGTACACCGGCTTGAACCAGATGTTGTGCTGGAAGCCGCTCATGTAGCCTGCGACCACTTCCTTGTCCACGCCGAGCTCGGAGGCCAGGTTCATCGCCACTACCTTCTCCGGACCCTTCAGGTATTTGTACTCGCTGCGGAAAAGCGAGAGCATGAAGGTGTCCATCACCGTACACACCACGCGGACTGAATCGCTGACGGGATCGTAAGCGAGGTGATCGAACAGCGGCATCACCTTGTCCGTGTTCGTACCCAGCACCCAGCCGGGTATGCTGTCGGTCCACGGCAGCACTTTGCCGCGCAGGTCGTCCAGCCCGAACGGCACGAGCTCGATGTCATCCGGTGTGCGCGCCACACCGAACGCACGGGATGTGCCTTCGATCACCACTGTATTGTGCAGGTCGCGGCGGAGGCCCTTCACTTCTTCCGGCACGGCGCAGCTCGCGTATTCGCGGTACGATGAATCAAGCAGGACGAGGCGCACATCACGCAGGATCTCCTGGCCCGCTTCGCCTTCTGCACGGAGCATGCGCGGGTGCTCGTAGGCCAGCACCCAGATGCCTTCGTCGTTGATGAGCAGATCCGCCGCATGCAGGTCAGGCCGTTGGAAGATCACCTCAGGTTTGGGGCGAACAACTTCCACAGCGGGCAGTTCGAGCGAGGATAGTCGAATGGAGATCCTGCTCTTCACAGGTTGATCGGACCAACGTACATTCACTTCTTTCGGCCGATAGCTCGGTGCGCTGAAGCGGATGGTCACTTTCGCATCGCTCAACTGTCGGGCAATGCATTGGCCTTTGCTGTCCGTCATGGCCTGGATGCTCGCCCCGTTGTCGCTCCAGCTAACGCTCACTTCTTCGATGGGTGCAGCTTCCAAACTATCGAGCACTGTGAACTCGATGACGCGCGATTGCGCCATCACGGAAAGCCCCGTCACCAGGAAGGCTATGACCGCACACCAGCCACGCATCATCATACGTTCTACCTTCACGATGCGAAATTCGTGCGGATCGCACATCGGAACCACCACCCGCAACCGCTCCCGCTCCTGATAACATGCACCGGCCCGCTGCGCGCGACCACTACGCTACGCTCGGATTGCGCCGCTCCTCCAGCGCTCAGGAGATCAAGCGCGCCTATCGGGTATTGGCCAAGCAATGCCACCCGGATATCGATCCTTCCCCCTTGGCCAGCGCGCGTTTCATGGCCGTGCATGCCGCCTACGCTACGTTGAGCGACCCCATGTTGCGCATCGCCTATGATGCCCGGCTTGCCCAGCGCGATCACAGGAACGCGCCGAAATCCACTGTTCGGAAAGGTGGTGAGACCCCGCGCTATCGGCAACGTGATCAGGACGCCGACATGCCGGATATCAGCCTGCGGTCCTGGCCCTTTGTCGGACTGCACTTGACCGGACTGGCCTTCGGGGTGCTGCTCGTGCTCGGCATCCTGGCAGGCATCACCTTCCGCGGCTGGCCGTGGGCGTGGATCCTGTTCATCGCGCCGGGGCTGATCGTGATCCCCGACGCGTGGGCAGGGCTGATGATGGTGATGAAGCGCAAGCGCACTTCACAGGCTTGATCGCCCGTTCAGTTAATAAAGGAGAACGACCACTTCAGTTCACCGGCACCATCCATCCGAAGGGATCGGCCATTCGGCCGCGACGGATGTCATCAAGCGTTTTGCCGATGCGGTTGCTTAGGTTGCGCTGCTCCACGGGCGGCAGCTCATAGTCCACACCATCATAAGCGATGCTCGCGATGTGCGCGATGGTGGCCGCGGTGCCCGCGCCGAACGCAGCCTTCAAGCGGCCTTGCTTCAGCGCGTCCACTACTTCCTTCACGCTTATGCGGCGCACCTCCATCGGGATCTTCTCATGCTGCGCGATGCGGATGATGCTGTCGCGCGTAACGCCGTGCAGGATCGTGCCTGTGGTCGCCGGGGTCATCAGCGTGTCGTCGATGCGGAAGAAGACGTTCATCGTTCCGCTCTCTTCGAAATAAGCGTGCTCTTCGCCGTCGGTCCAAAGCAACTGATGGTAGCCCTGGTCAGCCGCCATCTTCGCCGGATACAACGAGGCCGCATAGTTGCCACCGCACTTCGCTTCGCCGGTTCCGCCGGGGAAGGCACGGCTGTACTCCGTCTCGATCTTCACGCGCACCTCTTCCTTATAGTAGCCGCGTACGGGGCAGGTGAAAATGAGGAAGCGGTAGCCGTCGCTCGGGCGCACGCCGATGTATTCGTCACTCGCGTACAGCAGAGGCCGGATGTACAACGCACCCTCTTCGTCCGTCGGGATCCAGTCGCTGTCGAGGTCCACCAGCGTCTTCAGCGCGTCCATGAATATGTCTTCCGGGATCTCCGGCATGCACATGCGCATGGCGCTGCGGTTCATGCGTTCGATGTTCGCTTGCGGGCGGAAAAGGCTCACGCGACCATCCGGCGTCTTGTAGGCCTTCAGCCCTTCGAAGATCGTTTGACAATAGTGCAGCACAAGGGAGGCCGGACTCATCTGCAGGTCCGCGTACTCTTGGATGCGCGGTTGTTGCCACTGCCCATCCTGGTAATCCATGACGAACATGTGGTCGCTGAACACGCGCCCGAACTTCACGTCGTTCAGATCCGTCTCCGGCAAGCGGCTCCGCTTGGTGCGCTCGATCGCTATCTTTTGCCCTGTGGTGATCATGGATGACTATCGCTGTATGTTGCCAAATGTAGCGAGACCCGCAGGTGGCGCGTTCCCGCCGCTGGCGCGATCCTACGGCATTTTTCAACGTTCCGGCCAACCAACGTCAACTTCGCCTTCCCGCCCAAGCGGGGATAAGACACATGCGTGAGATCCACGAAGTGCTGAAAAGCACCTGGGGATACGATGGCTTCCGCCCCAAGCAGGAGGATATCGTCCGCGCTGTACTGGAGGGTCGCGATACGCTGGCGCTATTGCCTACGGGCGGCGGTAAAAGCCTGTGCTTCCAAGTGCCCGCGCTGGCCATGGGCAAGCTTTGCTTGGTGGTGAGCCCGCTGATCGCCCTGATGAAAGACCAGGTAGAACGCCTCAAGAAACAAGGCATCCGCGCCTCCGCCATTTATAGTGGTATGGACTTCCAGGAAGTGGACAACACGATAGAGACCGCAGCCTATGGCAAGCTCGCGTTCCTCTACGTCTCCCCCGAGCGGCTCGGCACGGAGGTGTTCAAAGCGCGCCTCAGCAAGCTGCCCCTCGGCCTGATCGCCGTGGACGAAGCGCACTGCATCAGCCAGTGGGGCTATGATTTCAGGCCATCCTACATGCGCATCGCCGAATTGCGCGACACCCATCCGAACGTTCCTGTGATCGCCCTGACCGCGAGTGCAACAGTGAAGGTGGCGGACGACATCATGGAGCGCCTGCGTTTCAAGCGACCGAACATCGTACGGGGATCTTTCCTCCGGCCCGAACTTTCGTTGTGGGTGAGCCGAGGCGAAGACAAGTCAGGACGATTGTTGAGGATCGCGCAGCATGTGCAGGGCAGCGGCATCGTCTATGTCCGCCAGCGGAAAGGCACGGTGCGCATCGCCCAGCTTCTCCGGCAGCACGGCATTCCTGCTGAAGCCTATCACGCTGGGCTCAGCTATGAGGAACGTGATCGCGTGCAGCACCAATGGACCAACGGTTCCCTCCGGTTCGTGGCGGCAACCAACGCGTTCGGTATGGGGATCGACAAGGCCGATGTGCGCAGCGTGATCCACATGGAACCTCCGCCGGATCTGGAGAGCTACTACCAGGAGGCAGGCCGTGCTGGGCGCGATGGCCTGCCCTCCTACGCGTTCTTGCTGATGCATGAGAGCGATGAGGAACGCATGCGCGAGAAGTTCAAGGCGTCCTTCCCGAGCATCGCACAAGTGCGCCGCGTTTACCAGGCCTTCGCCGATCAGCACCACATCGCCTTGGGCAGCGGGCAGTTCGAGACCTATGAGGTGGACCTGCGTGCGATCGCCACGAAGACCGCGCTTTCACCAGCAACCGTGAGCCATTGTTTGAAGGCGTTGGAACTCGACGGCGGCATCATCCTGAGTGATGGTGTGCGAACTCCGTCCCGTGTGGGCATGCGCGCCAGCGACAAGACCGTGTACGACCTCCGTGTGAAGGACACCCGCCTCGGACCCGTGATCGAAGCACTGTTGCGCATGCACGGCGGACTCTTCGAGGAACCCACCATCGTGGACGAGGAACGTATCTCCCAGCAGCTCAGCACCAGCACAACGAATGTGGTACACCTCCTTCATGAATTGGATCGCAATGGCATCCTCTTCTACAAGCGCCGAAGTGACAAGCCGACGATCACGCTGCTCACCCCCCGCCGCGACGCGCAATTGTTGATGCTCGACAAGGAGGCCCTACAGCTCCGAGAGGAACGTGCGCGCATCCGCATGGAGGCCATGGTGCGTTTCACCTTCGGAATGGACCAATGCCGCGAGCGTTCGTTGCTGAAGTACTTCGGAGAGTATCCGGAGGCGGACTGTGGTCGTTGCGACATCTGCAAAGCCATGGTCCCGAGCGGCGCTTCCATGTCGGAACCGACCACACACATGGCACCCCCGCTGGACCTTACACGCGAAGTGCGATGGAGCTCGGACATTTCCGGAACGTCGCACGCGCCTGAATGAGGAAGCTTCCCAGACAGTATTACACGGGTGATGATGTTGTGGCCATCGCCCGCGACCTGCTAGGCAAGGTCCTGGTGACCGAGCTTGATGGGATCTTTTCTGCTGGGATCATCTGTGAGACGGAAGCCTATGCCGGTGCCGGGGATCGTGCTTCGCACACGTACGCCGGAAAGCGCACTCCCCGGAACGAAATGATGTACGCGGATGGTGGAACCGCCTACGTTTATTTGTGCTACGGTATCCATCACCTGTTCAACGTGGTCACGAACTCAGCGGACATTCCGCATGCGGTCCTCATCCGTTCTATCCATCCGGTGGACGGCATCGAGGAGATGAGACGAAGACGGGGGAACAGCACGCAGCTCACAACGGGCGGCCCCGGTACTTTGACACAGGCGCTGGGTATCCGCACCGCACACAACGGGACCGACCTGCTCGGCGATACCATTTATGTGCAGGACCGCTCGATCACTGTTCCTTCGACCACTGTCTTCACCAGCCCGCGCATCGGGGTGAACTATGCGGGTACTGACGCGCTGCTGCCCTACCGCTTCTACTTCCACCCACGCGATCTCTACTGATGGCACATCGTATCGTTTTCATGGGCACCCCGCCCTTCGCCGTGGTATCGCTGGCCGCGCTGGTGGATGCGGGCATGGACGTGGCCGCCGTGGTGACAGCACCCGACAGACCCGCCGGCAGAGGGAAGCAACCGCGAATGAGTGCCGTGAAGGAATTCGCCCTCGCCCATCCTCTCCTGAAGGAACGGATTCTCCAACCCGAGAAGCTCAAGGATCAGGGCTTCCTGCAACAACTCGACAGCACCGGCGCTACCTTATATGTGGTGGTCGCTTTCCGCATGCTGCCCGAAGCGGTATGGAAGCGGCCAGCGAAAGGAACGATCAACCTGCACGCATCCCTGCTGCCGGATTATCGCGGAGCCGCACCCATCAACTGGGCGATCATGAACGGCGAAAAGCGCACGGGCGTTACCACCTTCTTCATACGTCAGGAGATAGACACGGGTGATGTGATCGCTACCGAAGATGCGCAGATCGGTCCGGAAGAGACCGCCGGCGAACTGCACGATCGCCTCATGCACGTCGGTGCTTCGCTCATTGTGAAGAGCGTAACCGACATCTTCAATGGCCGGGTGATACCGATGCCCCAGAACGCGAGCGGAGCTGTCGCGAAGACCGCCCCCAAGCTCACCCCGGAGAATTGCCGCATCGATTGGCGCAGCGATGTGACGGCGGTACACGACCACATCCGTGGTCTCAGCCCGCATCCCGGCGCTTGGTCGCGACTGGTCATCGGCGACCAACCGTCTCAACACTTCAAGATTCTCCGCTCACGTGTGGCCTACCGTTCATCAGATGGTGGGCCGGGCTCAG
This sequence comes from Flavobacteriales bacterium, assembly GCA_031421755.1. Classification (GTDB taxonomy): domain Bacteria; phylum Bacteroidota; class Bacteroidia; order Flavobacteriales_F; family PHOS-HE28; genus PHOS-HE28. The sequence continues at coordinate 6,402 of JANOPI010000437.1, forward strand.
TGATCGCGCACGAACAGCAATTGATCGTGCGCTGCGGAACCGGCGCCATTGAAGCGCAGGAGATCCAACCCGAAGGCAAACGTCGGATGGATGCGGCTTCTTTCCTGCGCGGTCTGCGCGGATCACCCACCATGCGTTTCGAATGAGCCAGACCAGCCCCATGCTTGTCCTGCTCTGCTTGTCCGTATCAGCCTTCGCTTCCGCACAGCGCATCGCATCGGCGGATGATCTGCCGTGCCCGGAGGGCAATGGCCCGGTGCGCTCGATCGTGCTATACAGCGACAGCGCTTGTACCTCCTTCCTCCTGTGCATCGATGCGGGCGTGCGGCCACACCTGCACCGCACGCATACCGAACATGTCTTCGTTATCGACGGTACCGGTGAGATGATGCTCGGTGACAACATGCGCACGATCAGGGCCGGGGACACGATATTGATACCTGCCGGAACCCCGCATGCCGTAAAGGTCACAGGGCACACGCCCTTGCGCGTGGTGAGCGTTCAGTCACCCTACTTCGATGGTACGGACCGTGTCTGGTTGGACGAGCAATAAACGTTGGCCCAACAGTTGATACGGGATCGCGCGGAGCGCATTTCTGAAACCCTTGGTACCAGAGGCTTTCCGGCGGACTTATCAACAAACCCCCTGTTTTTTCAACATTTCCAGCGCATACCGCCGGAAACCCTTGACAGGCGTGGTTTGCAGGATACATTCGTCCCGAGTTGAAACTCTACCAACAAACCAACACAACAACATGGGACTGAACAAAGCTGAACTGATCGAGTCGATCGCGTCTGACGCGAAGATCTCCAAGGCGGACGCCAAGCGCGCCCTGGATGCTTTCGTGACCAACACCACGAAGGCCCTGAAGAAAGGTGACCGTGTGGCCCTCGTCGGCGTCGGCACTTTCAGCATCTCCAAGCGCGCTGCCCGCAAAGGCCGCAACCCACAAACGGGCAAGGAGATCAAGATCGCTGCCAAGAAAGTCGTGAAGTTCAAAGCCGGTGCTGACCTCAGCAACAAGGTGAAGTAAGCTTCCGCGCTTTACTGGAAAGGTCCCTCTCGTCGAGGGACCTTTTCTTTTGCACCCACCTACACCCGCACCATGCTTTCAGACGCCGAACTCTACGATCGACTTGCCGCGTTCATCTCCGAGAACAAGCGCTCTCTCTTCGACCGCATCGCCCCGCAGCGCACCCGGCATGTCACCGTGGTGATGGAAGACATCTACCAGCCCCACAACGCCAGCGCCGTGGTGCGCACATGCGACCTGCTCGGTGTGCAGGACATCCACATCATCGAGAACCGGAACAAGTACGTGATGAACCCGGACGTTACCCTGGGCTCCTCGAAATGGACCGACATGCACCGGTACCGAGAGCACGCCGACAATTCGCTCGCCTGCATGGAACACCTCAAGAACAAAGGATACCGCATCGTGGCCACCACGCCGCGGGCAGAGAATGTTACCCCGCTCGATATACCGCTGGATACCCCGCTCGCCTTCTGTTTCGGCACCGAGCTCACGGGCCTGAGCGATACGATCATGGAACGCGCCGACATACACCTGCGCATACCCATGTACGGGTTCACTGAAAGCTACAACATCAGCGTGAGCGCTGCCATCACGTTGTTCACCGTGACCGAACGGTTGCGCGCCGGTGAGGACTTCTGGCGCCTGCCGCCCCATGAGCTGAATGCCCTCAAACTATCGTGGGCGCGCAAGATCGTGCATAGCGCGAACCACATTGAAGAACGCATCAGAGGTGAAGCGGAACAAGGACAGACAGAGGTTTGATCCTCTCATCATGTGATCCTAACAACGGGGGATCATCACCGATCGGACCATCATGCCCGCGTATGGTTCTCAACAGCTGCCGGTGGAGAATGCAACCTTCCAGCAACTCCCCCCGTTGAAGCCCCCGTTACTTTTGATTCAAACCTCTAACACTCCAGACAATGGGAAAAGGTGATCTGAAAACGAAGAAAGGAAAGCGCACCGCAGGAAGCACAGGCAAGAGCCGCCCCGCCAAGCGTAAAGTAGTGGCCGCCAAGAAAGCCGGCGCGAAGAAGGCGGCCAAGAAGGCTGCTCCAAAGAAGAAGGCAGCCAAGAAGGCAGCCAAGAAGAAGAAGTAAGCGATCCTCGCTACAGAAGCAAAGACCCCCGGGAGGATACCGGGGGTCTTCTGCATTCATACCCTTCCAACGATCATGGCTGCAGGCGTATGCGCTGCCAACTGCCATCAGCGAAGTGCTCGAACGCGATGCGGTCATGCATCCGATCCGAGCGACCCTGCCAGAATTCGATGCGCACAGGGCGCACGCGCAGTCCGCCCCAGTGCTCCGGCCGTGGCACCTCTCCTTCCTTGAATCGCTCATCCCAACGCGCGTAGCGCTCGTCCAACTTCTCCCGACTTTCCACAACGCGGCTCTGATCGCTGCTCCACGCCCCGATCCGGCTCATGCGCGGGCGTGTCGCGAAGTACGCGTCGTTTTCCGCGGAAGTCAGAGGTTCCACCTTCCCTTCGATGCGGACCTGCCGCTCCATAGACGGCCAGAAGAAGGTGAGCGCAGCACGGGGATCCCGTTCCAGGTCCATCGCCTTCCGGCTGTTGTAGTTGGTGAAGAAGGTGAATCCGTCGCGATCGTAGGCGCGCAGCAGCACGATGCGGCAACTGATACTCGCGCTTCCCGCAGTGGCCAGCGCCATCGCGTTGTGCTCCGGCTGACCTGCCCGTTCGGCGGCCTCCAGCCAGCTTCCGAACAACGCGAACGGATCCGGGCCCGCCGCCTCTTCAGTCAACGCGCCCTTCACGTAGTCCGTGCGGACATCCACTTTCTTCGTGTCATTCATGCATGATGGATCTTCAACGGCGCAAAGTTATCCGCTGTTCCCACGTGCGACCGCGACACCGCACGATGTAACTTGTGTCGCGAAAGGCAAGCACATGTCCGCCGATCCACTCGAACTGAACCCCGACAATGCACTCACCCCTTCACCCGGGCGCTTGCTCGTGAGCGGCCCGTTCCTCACCGATCCGTACTTCCGCCGCACCGTGGTATTGCTGTGCGCACATGACGCGGAAGGTTCCTTCGGTTTCGTCCTGAACCGCTTCGTTGACATGGACATCGCCGACATCATGGAGAACATGCCGCCCATCATGGGGCGTGTGAGCATCGGTGGCCCGGTACAGAGCGGCAACCTCTACTACCTGCACACCTTGGGCCTGCGGATCGAAGGCAGTGTGAGCGTGCTGGACGGTGTGCATATGGGCGGCGACTTCGAACAGTTGCGCAGCATGCTCGCCACCGATCCGAAGCTCGCCAAGCATGTGCGCTTCTTTGTGGGCTACAGCGGCTGGGGCGCTGATCAGCTCACGCGTGAGCTTGATGAGCGTGCGTGGTTGATCGCCCCGGGTGACAGGCGCCGTGTGATGAATACCCGACTGAACGGTCTATGGGGAGATACCTTACGAGGCATGGGCGCACCCTTCGCGCCGCTGGCCAACTTCCCGGAGGATCCGTCGCTCAACTGAGCGACTTCACCAGCAATTCCACCAGGTGCAGCGCCATGCGATGCGTGTAGCGCTTCGTGCGGTACGTGGATACCCATTGTGGCCCGCGTGAGGCATTGGTGAAGAACAGTTCATCAGCGGCAAGAAGATTCTGCGGATTCAACGAGCACTCGTACACTTTGATCCCGTTGGCGATGGCCAGATTGATGATCTGCATCCGCATTACTCCACCGACGCATCCATCGTTCAGGGATGGCGTGTAGAGCACACCGTTACTAACGATGAAGAGGTTTCCGGAACTGCTCTCGATGATATTGCCCCGATCATTCTGCAACAAGCAGTCGTCCAATCCACGCTCCATGCACCAAAGGCTCGCCATCACGTACAGCTGGCAGTTCAACGTCTTGTGTACGCTCAACATGTTCACCGCCTTGCGCATCTCCGGGTACAGGTCCACGGTGAGCCCTTGGTGGTTGAGTATGAAATTCGGCGAGGGCACCGGTTTCAGTTCGAGCGTGAATCCGCCTTCGTGCGAGCGCGGCCGGAAGTAGCCCGGTGAATCCCGGAATACAGTGAGCCGCAGCCGCCCGTTCGGCAGCATGCATTCCTCCACAAGGCGGTTGATGCAGGTGACGAGCGTTTGTTGGTCCAGCCCCTTTGGCTGTTGGATGCGCAGCACCTTCATGCCTTCGACCAATCGCGACCAGTGCGCATCCAGGAAGCACGCCTTCCCGTTCACTACACGGATGCTCTCGAAGAGGCCATCGGCATAATGGAACGCGCGGTTGTCCAAGCTGATCGCCGCCTGCCCACCGGGCACCAGTTCCCCGTTCACGATCACGGCCCCTTCCATCAGATCAGCGCTTGGTCCTTCAATACATCCAACAATGGCGCGTTGGGTTCCACAAGGATGCCACGGACTCCAGCACCGTTGGCGGCTTCCACATCGCGGTCGCGATCACCGATCATCGCCGATGCTTCCGCATCAATACGGTACCGCGCGATGGCCCGTTCCAAGAGCAACGATCCCGGCTTGCGACAAAGGCATCGCCCTTGCTGTGGATGGTGTGGGCAGTAGTACACCGCGTCAATGGCCGCGCCGTGTTCGGCGAGGTGCGTGTGAAGATAAGCGTGCAGGAGTTCCACATCCCCATGGCCGTAAAGCCCAAGGCCGATACCGCTCTGGTTGGTCACCATCACACTCAGTTTTCCCGCCGCGCGAACCGCTTTCAACGCCTCCACCACGGTGGGCAGGATCTCGAAGTCTTCCAACCGCCAGGTATGCTCCCCGCGCTCCCGCACCAGCACGCCGTCACGGTCCAGGAAGATCGCCGGTACGCCGCTCATGAGAACGACCCGGTAACGGCCTCCACGAAACGCGGCAGGACCGAGGGCTCCAGCAGGGCTGTGAACGCGATGCCCACAATGGCCCCGGCGAAGTGCGCGTCGTGCGCGATACCATCGTTACCACGCTGGCCCATATACCATTCATACCCTAGATAGAGGATACCGAAGAGCCAGGCCGGTGCGGGGATCGGCAGGATCAACAGCATCATCTTGTCCAACGGTGAAAGCAGGATGGCGGCGAATACGACCGCGCTCGTGGCACCGGACGCCCCTACAGCGCGGTAGGTCGGGTCCCACCGGTGCTTGTAGTAGCCCGGCAATGAGCTGAGGGTGATGCCCGCGAGGTACAAGATGAGGAACGGCAGCATGCTGCCATGTCCCGAGATTCCCGCATAGCCCCGCTCCACAGTTGGACCGAACATGAAGAGCACGAACATATTCACCGCCAAGTGCGGGATGTTTCCGTGTATAAAGCCATGCGTCACCAACCTGAACCAATCCTGGCGCGTGTTGATCACGAAGGGCTCGAACATCATGCTCTCGAATACCTTCTTGTCGCGGAAGGCGAGCATGCTGATCAGTACCGTGAAGCCGATAATGGCGTATGTCATCGCGGGGAAAGATAGATGGCCGATGATGGCGCATGCAGATGCTGGAACTCCCGACCCCGGACCTTCATGGGTTCGGGGTTCAATAGGTATGGTCCCGCAGGATCCGCCAACCCTGAGCGGTACGTTCCCACAACAAGCTGAAGCCGCCGCCGATCGTGTCTTGCGCGCGAACGAGTTCCCAGGTTCCCGTACACCATGCGTTGTTCGCGCCAGCGCTCAGGATCTCCACCCCGCCGAAGGTGAGGTCGCCCATCGCCGCCTTGTCCGGATAGCTCTTCTGGTAGTTGGCCGTTACATCCGCTTTGCCGCAGGTGCTGCCCTTCTTGCTCACGAAACAGACACTGTCCGCATAGCCCTCCATGAAGGCGGGAATATCACCCGCGTCCCACGCCTTCTCCTGCGCAGCCATCACCTGGCGGATGGAGGAGTCGTCCTTCATGAAAGATCCGGATTGGCCGTTGGCCAAAAAAGGGACCAGGAGAATGAGAAGGAGGATGATGCGCATGCGGTGAAAATAACGGCCAGGTATCCTTGAGCCGGATCACTCGATCTTCTTCCGGCCGGGTAAACACCCTTAAATGCCCTCTGGCCTCTTTGGCTTGTGGAGATCCTCGTGCCCTACCGCCTTGATCAATGCTTTCTGGCGGAAAAAGATCCAAACGACCACCGCAAGGGTGACCACCTGCAACACGAGTTGGGATTGTGCGATCGCCGTGGGTAGTGCGTCCATGTCGGGTGCGGGATGAGAGTGAACATCAAAGCTATCTTTTCTCTGTTGGCCCCTTATGCATGCTCCTCCTCCCCTGCCTTGATCCGCGCGAGCAATTGTCCTTGGTCCGCAGTCCAGTGTTTCCCTTCGCGCGGTCCTTCCACCGAATAGCGCATGGTGCCGCGGTCGAAATCCCATTTGCGGGCCAGCACCTTGCGCACGCCCCACGCCCCGATGCGCACGTGATCTCCGGGTTTGAACCGCGCGAACGCGTCCATCTCCCGCACCACCTCTTCCTGCGACACGTTGGCCCAGATCACCAGGCCCATTTCCTTCCGCTTCTCATGGATGGTGTAGACCCAGATGAAGACGGGATGCGGCTTGCGGCCAGCAATGGGCCAGAGGCCACCCATCCAGGGAACGAGCCCACCAACGGGGCATGGGTTTTTGGGGATCGACAGCATTTCTGGCAAAGCCGGGGCAATAAGGTAGGGTCGCCCATTGGCGAATGGGCTTTTCAATTTCGAACGAGAAGGTGGATTCCTGGATCCGCTGTTGAACGAACAATCCTTGGCCACGCGGACGCGCAGCAATGCGGAAGCACCGGCCAAGACACACCCAGCGTGCAGCCATCCACGCAAAAGCCCCGGCAACTGCCAGGGCTTCATTCGTAGCGCGAGAGAGACTTGAACTCTCGACCTCAGGATTATGAATCCTGCGCTCTAACCAGCTGAGCTACCGCGCCAAAAAAATCGTTCACTTCAGGGTGCTTCAGCGAAACGGGGCGCGAATATAGAAGTGCAAGGCTTTTCCCGGATGCGTTGGACAGGGCCCGACCTTCTGCGGGGCCACCCCCTAGAACCGCAAGGAAAACCCGAAGTAGGGCACCACGGAGCCGAAGCCCTTGGCGAGTTCCTTGTTGTAGACCAGGCCCACATCCGCCGCCAGTTTGCGATGGATGAAGCGCCCGCCCACGCTGTAGATCGGCAGCGGCTCCTTGCCGAAGTTCAGCCACCAGTTCTCGGTAACAACCGCAAAGGGTTCGGTGATGCGCCACTGGCCGCTGATGCCGAATTGCGGGTCCTCGGTGAAGCCCAATTGGGTCCGGTGGTAGCCGAAGTTGATGGTGATGTGTGCCTCCCCTGTGCCGAAGGTGCCCTGTGCCATCACGGTCGCGATGCGCCGGCCCACGTCCAAGGTGTCCGCAAAGGGCGGGTCTGTGCTGAGTTGTGAGCCCATTACGAAGATCCCGCCGTGGATACCCGGCTGAAAGCGCTTGCTGGCCTTCAGCGCGACGAAGCCGCCGGGCAGCTTGTTCTGATCAGGGCGCAGGCTGGCCAGCACACTCATCATCTGGAACCCGGCCCCGATGCTGATGTTGTCCAAGGGCGCGAACCACGCGGAATGCATGAGCACGTAACTGTTCTGATAGTAGCCGTTGCCCTGCTCCAGCGGAATGGCGCTGGGCGAGAAGAACACGTGGCTGCTGTGCGGGTTGTCCTTCCATGTGCTGAAGACGCGCCGATAGCGCGGGGCCAAGGGAGCGCCCGGCCCTGTGGCCAAGGCCTCGGCAGCCAAAACGAGTGCGAACAGCAAGAGAACGGTCGGGCGGTGCGTGCGCATCGTGTTCCGCGAAGAAAGCAGAAGCCGGCAACAAGACGCAGCAAGCGCGGATGGTTGGGTCAGTTCCATAGATGGTTCAGTGCGCTTTGGCCCGCTCCCAGTAAACATCCATCTCGGCCAGGGTCATCTCCCCCATCTTCTTGCCATCCTTCGCGCTCTCGCGTTCAAGAAACTGGAAGCGCTTGATGAATTTGCGATTGGTGCGCTCCAAGGCTTCGTCAGGGTCGATACCCAGGAAGCGCGCGTAGTTCACGATGCTGAACAGCAGATCCCCGAGCTCATCGGCCTGCTTATCGCTTCCGGCTTCCACTTCGTGTTTCAACTCGCGCATCTCCTCGTTCACCTTGTCCCACACCTGATCGCGATGATCCCAGTCGAAGCCGACGCCCCGTGCCTTGTCCTGGATACGGATCGCCTTCACCAAGGAAGGCAGTCCACGAGGCACGCCTTCGAGCACGCTCTTGTCTTTCACTCCGTCCTTGGCTTTCTCAGCAAGCTTGATCTTTTCCCAATTGGCCTTCACCTCCTGGTCGTCCTTTACCTGCACGTCGCCATAGATGTGCGGATGCCGGTGGATGAGCTTCTCGCAGATGCCGTTGCAGACATCAGCGATGTCGAAGGCCTTCTTCTCAGCCCCGATCTTCGCGTAGAAGACGATGTGCAGGATGAGGTCGCCCAGTTCCTTCTTCACACCATCAAGGTCGTTCTCCAGGATCGCGTCACCCAGTTCGTAGGTCTCTTCAATGGTGAGCGGGCGCAGTGTTTCGAGCGTCTGTTTCTTGTCCCACGGGCATTGGGCGCGCAGTTCGTCCATGATGGTGAGCAGGCGGTCGAAAGCGGCGAGGCGTGGATCCATGGGCGCAAATGTGGTGTGTGAGGTGTGAAGTGTGAGGTGTGGGATGTGAAGTTGATCCGCGATGCACGTTGCCCTGGCCCTTCTGCGTTCCGGTGAACGGAGCAGGCGCTGATGTGTACGGCCCCACGATCCGACCACCCTTCACCACACCCAAGACCCCTCCTCCGCCGAGGCTATGGCGGGCATCGCATGAAAAAGATACTGATCCCGACCAGCGTTTTGCTGCTGGCCATGGCTTGTGGCGAGAATGAAGCCAAGCAAGCCTCCCACGCCCAACCCGAAGCACCACCCTCCGCACCGCATCAACAGGCGCCCGATCCGGAGGCCACCGGAGAGACCGCTGAAGAACAGCCGAAGGATGATGCGGCCAGCCACCTCAGCTACACCAACAGCGCATCAGACGTCAGTGCGAACCTCAGATCCGATATGGGCGCGCTGGATGCTCCAGGGACCACGATGCCATCAACCGCGGCCAATGGTGAGGCTGCGATGGATCGCCGTGCTATCAGCAGCACGGCGGCCGTAACCGGCACTGACACGAACCACCGCTTCATCCGTACGGCCGATCTCGCCTTCCGCGTGAAAAACGTGGTACAAGCCACATTGGGCATCGAGGACATCGTGAACGCACACGGTGGATGGATCGCGCATACACGCCTGCACAGCGAACCGCGCGGTACCCAAAGCGTTCCGGTGAGCGCCGACAGCCTGATCGTGCTTTCCTCGTTTGAAATGATGAATACCATCAGCCTTCGTGTGCCGGATGAGGAACTGGATGTGGTCTTGCGCGAGATCGGGGCCTGGGTGGACCTCTTCGATCACCGCGACATCATGGCGGATGACATCAAGTTGCGGATGACGGCGAACGCCTTGGCAGAGCGCCGTGCGAAAGCGCACTCACAGCGCCTGGGCAGGGCCATCGACGATCGAGGCCGACGCTTGCGCGAAACGGTGAGCGCTGAAGAGGCGCTGCTCGCCAGTGATGAAAAGCGCGACCAGAACATCCTGCACAACCTCGACATCGCCGATCGCGTGGCCTACAGCACAGTGAGCCTGGCCATCCACCAACCCACCGTGACGCGGCGGGAAATGAAAGCGAGCGATCAGGCGATCAGTGCCTACACCCCTTCGTTCGGCAGCCGCATGCAGGATGCACTGGCAAATGGCTGGGACCTGATCGAGATCCTGATCATGGGACTGTTCGCCATCTGGCCCATCGTGCTCCTGCTCGGCGGGTCGCTCGTCCTGTTGTGGCGCAAACGGAAGTCCGGCATGCGGGACCTGCCGCCGATGGTGACACCACAGGCCTGAGCTTCACAGCGGCCTGCGCATAACTGGCTCGGCATGGCCGGGAGCGCGATGGGCACGCCGGTACTTTCACCCGCATGTCCACCTCCACCGCTACCGTGCGGGCCATGTTCATCTTGGGCCTGCTGTTCTTCTTGTTCGGCTTCGTCACGTGGCTGAACGGCACCCTGATGCCCTACCTGAAACTGGCGTGCGAGCTGAGCACCTTCGAAGCGACACTGGTAGCCACGGCGTTCTACATCGCCTACTTCGTGATGGCCCTGCCCGCCGGCAAATTGCTGGAACGCTCTGGCTATAAGAATGGAATGACCTGGGGCCTGCTTACGATGGCCCTGGGTGCCCTCGTCTTCATTCCCGCTGCGATGACGCGCACCTATGCCCTCTTCCTCCTGGGGCTCTTCATCATCGGTACCGGCCTTACCGTACTGCAGACAGCGGTGAATCCGTACGTGACCATCGTGGGGCCGATCGAAAGCGCGGCGGCGCGGATCAGCATCATGGGCATCTGCAACAAGACAGCGGGCGTGCTCGCGCCGATCATCATGGGCTCGATCATGCTGAAGAACGCCGGCACCATCGAAACCACATTGCCGGGCCTCGACGCCCTTGCCCGAACGGCGATGCTGGATGAACTCGCTGGCCGGGTGGTACAACCCTACTTATGGATGGCCGCTGCGCTCGTCCTGCTCGGTCTTGGCCTGCGTTTCGCCCCGCTGCCGCCGATCCAGGAAGAGCCCCCTGCGGACAGCGCAAAGCCAACAGGCAGCGTGCTCGATCACCCGCAACTGGTATTCGGTGCCATCGCTCTCTTCCTCTACGTAGGGGCCGAGGTGGTGGCGGTGGATACCATCGGCCTGTTCGGTCAAGCCGTGGGCATGTCGCTGGAAACCGCCAAGCTCCTGCCCAGCTACACGCTGCTCGCCATGGTGCTGTTCTACATCGTCGGCATCCTCACCATTCCCAAGTACATTTCACAATCCGCCGCCCTGCGCTTGTCGGCACTGTTGGGCACCGTGCTCACCATACTCGTGCTGCTTACGGAACCTTCGAACGTGCTCCGTCTTCCGGGAATTGACATGGAGAGCTTCACTGTGCGGATGATCGATGTGCCGTTACCGGTGCTGCTGGTGGCCTTGATGGGGCTGGCGAACGCGTTGATGTGGCCCGCTATCTGGCCACTGGCGATCGACGGGCTTGGATCCTTCACCAAGACCGGTGCGGCGATCCTGATCATGGCGATCCTGGGCGGGGCGATCCTTCCTCCACTTTACGGCGCGTTGGCTGGAAAGACCGGCGAGGGCCACCAGTTCGCCTACTGGATCATGGCCCCCTGCTACCTGTTCATCGGCTGGTACGCCATGACCGGGCACAAGCTGCGAAAGAAGGCCGTGGCCTGAACCTCGGACCTGTCGGGTGTGTTTCTTTGAACCGCGAACCGGACGTTCGCTCCCAAGCAACCAACCCATGAAACAGAAGATCGGCATCCTCGGCACCGGTATGGTGGGCCAGGTGCTCGCCAGCGGATTCCTCAAGCACGGCCATGATGTGATGATCGGTACTCGTTCTCCAGAAAAGGTGAAGGACTGGCTGGAGAAGAACCCGCGCGGCAAGGTGGGCTCCAACAAGGAAGCCGCTGCATGGGCCGAGATCCTCGTGCTCGCTACAAAAGGCTCTGCTGCTGAAGTGGCCATCCGCCTGTGCGACAGCAAGGACCTGCTGGGCAAGGTTGTCATCGACACCACCAACCCGATCGCCGATGCGCCACCGGAGAACGGCGTGCTGAAGTACTTCTCTACGCTGGAGAACAGCTTAATGGAGCAGCTACAATCCGCTCAGCCCGGCGCGCTTTTCGTGAAGGCGTTCAACAGCGTGGGCAATGCCTACATGGTGGACCCCGCTTTCAAGGAGGGTCGTCCAACGATGTTCATCTGTGGGAATGACGCGAAGGCCAAGGAAACCGTTTCCGCCCTGCTGAACGACTTCGGATGGGACGCCGAGGACATGGGCGGAGTAGAGGGCGCCCGCGCCATTGAGCCCTTGTGCATGCTCTGGTGCATACCCGGTTTCGCGCGCAACCAGTGGAGCCACGCATTCAAACTGCTGAAGCATTGAACGGGACCTTGCCGGCAGAAGGCACTAAGCGCGGAAGTGGCCCGTTATCTTGGCCGCCCTTCGTTCGCCGCCGTATGCCGCGTTCGACGGCCAACCGACCTTGATGCGCGCACTCCTCGGCCTCCTGCTCTTCCTATCCTGCTGTTCTCTCCTCGCCCAGAACGCCACCCTCTTCGGCACCGTCCGCGATGAGGAAGGCCAGCCCATGCAAGGCGTTACGGTCGCCGTGCCGGGAAGCAGCAGCCCTTCTGTAAGCACAAGAGAATCGGGGCAGTATGAGATCATCATCGCTCCCGATGGTCTGCCGAAGTCCTTCACCGTGCGATTCTCCTCCTTGGAGGACATCGTGGAAAAGGAGGTGGCCATCGCCCCCGGCGAACGAAAGGAATTGAATGCGGCGATCCGCAGCCGAACCCTCGCTCCCGTACCCGTAACCAAGGATCCGCTGCGCGATCGCAGCGCCATCGACAAACTCGATCCGCGATCCACCGTCTTCCTCCCCAATCCCCTGGGCGACGTGAATGCCCTGCTCACCGGGCGCCTCGGCGTGGCCACACGTAACGACCTGAGCAGCGGGTACAGCGTGCGCGGCGGAAATTTCGATGAGAACCTCGTGTACGTGAATGACATCGAGGTCTACCGTCCATTCCTGGTTCGCGCTGGGCAACAGGAAGGCCTGAGCTTCCCGAACCCCGACATGATCGATAAGATCCACTTCAGCGCCGGGGGCTTCGAAGCGCGCTACGGCGACAAGTTGAGCAGCGTGCTGGACATCACCTACAAGCGCCCGCGTGAGTTCTCCGGTTCGGCCTCGGCCAGCTTGATGGGAGGGGCCGTCAGTATCGCCAGCCCAATGATGAAGCGTCGGCTGCGGCAGGTGACAGGCTTCCGCTATCGCACCCTGAACGCTGTACTCAAAGGTCTCGACACCCAGGGCGACTACACCCCCGTTTACACCGACCTGCAGAGCTATTGGACCTTCGACGCGAGCGAGAAGGTGGAGGTGGGATTCCTCGGTGTTTACAGCCGCAACAAGTATGATGTGATCCCGAAGAACCGGGAAACCGAACTGGGCAACTTCAACCAGGCCCTGCGCTTCACCGTGTTCTTTGAAGGCCAGGAGAAAACCGCCTACGAGACGTTCTTCGGCGCGCTCAATGTGAATGTGAAGCCCTCGTCCGACCTGCTCTTGAAATTCACCGGAAGCGCCTTTCGCACCTACGAGACCGAGCGCTTCGACATCCTCGGCCAATACCGCCTGAGCGAACTGGACCGCGATCTCGGTAGCGACAATTTCGGAGAGCCGATCAAGGTGCTCGGTGTGGGCACCTACCTGGACCACGCACGGAACAGCCTCCAAGCCACCGTGCTCGCCGCGAACCACAAGGGCACTTTGCACACCCTGCGCACCGCCACGCGCCACCATGAATGGCAATGGGGCGCCGAAGTACGCGCCGAAACGATCGAGGACCGCTTGAGCGAATGGTACCTGCTCGATAGTGCGGATTACAGCATTCCCTACACCACCAACCCGGAGAACCTGGAACTCCAGCGCAGCGTGAAGAGCCGCGTGGACCTCTCCAGCGTGCGCTCCAGCGCCTACCTGCAACATGCATGGGACTGGAATGGCCCCAAAGGCCAGGACTGGTCACTCGTGGCGGGTGTTCGTGCGCAGAACTGGAGCTACAACCAGCAGACCGTGGTGAGCCCACGCTTGCGCCTGGCCTGGAACCCGGGATGGAAAACCATCAGCGCCAAAGGGGACACCACGGACAACGACTACAGTTTCTGGTTCGCCACCGGTTTCTACTACCAAGCACCGTTCTATCGCGAGCTGCGCGACTTCAACGGGGTGCTGAACCCGGAACTGCGCGCCCAACGCAGCATCCACTTCATCCTCGGCGCGGACAGGCAATTCAAGCTGTGGGAACGCCCCTTCAAGTGGAGCGCGGAAGCCTACTACAAGATGCTCGACGACCTGATCCCTTATGAGCTGGACAACGTGCGTATCCGGTACTATGCGAAGAACAATGCCAAGGGCTATGCCATGGGGATCGACACGAAACTCAACGGCGAGTTCATCCCTGGCATCGAATCCTGGGCGGCACTTTCGGTATTGAAGACCGAGGAGGACATCACCGACGACTTCTACTACGACCGCTTCAATAGCGACGGCGAGGTGATCGTACCCGGCTACACCTTCAACAACGTGGCGGTGGACAGCACGTTGGTAATGCCCGGTAACATCCCCCGCCCCGGGGATCAGCGCGTCACCTTCGCCATGTTCTTCCAGGACGAAATGCCCTCTGCCCCGACCTTCAAGGTACATGTGAGCCTGAACTTCGGAACGGGCCTGCCCTACGGCCCACCGAACGCATCGCGGTACGAAGACGTCCTGCGCGGGCCGCTTTACCGCCGGATCGACATCGGTTTCAGCAAACAATTGCTCGGCGCCAAAGGCCAGGAAAAGGCCGGCTTCCTCCGCAACATCCGTGAAGCGTGGGTTACCTTCGAGGTCTTCAACCTGATCAACCTGAACAACACCATCGATTACAGTTGGGTGCAGGATGTGGGTGGCCGCTACTACGGGATACCCGAATTCCTGACGCCAAGGCGGTTCAACCTGAAGTTGATCACCTGGTTCTGATGGTCGTTCCGGCGCGCGGTGTATTTTCGACCGCGATGCGCGCCCCTCTCTTCCGGTTCTCTGTGCTGCCTGCTGCCATTGCGGGCTG
>JANOPI010000438.1:0-40828 GCA_031421755.1 Flavobacteriales bacterium
CGATCTGCTTCATCGCGGCCGCTGCCTCGTCCAGCTTCACCGCCGTCTTGTTCAGGTCGATGATGTGGATGCCCTTCTTCTCCGTGAAGATGTAAGGGGCCATGTTCGGATTCCACTTGCGGCGCAGGTGGCCGAAGTGAACGCCCGCATCGAGCAGTTGCTTGAATTCAGTACGTGCCATGTTCCTTCTTTTGGTTCACTTTCCTTGTTCCCGTTATCACAGGCATCCTGGTGGTAGCGTGTGTTGGCTTTTGTGATGCCCCTCGATCTCTCCCGAATTCGCTCGGGATGACAACACGGGATGACACATCATCAACACAACAGTCCTCCAGGATTGGATCCTGAACAAGCGTGGGACTTAACGCTTGCTGAACTGGTAGCGCTTGCGCGCCTTTTTGCGTCCGAATTTCTTGCGCTCTACCTCGCGCGGGTTACGCGTCATGAGGTCTTCGGCCTTGAGCTTCGGCTTGTGCTCGGGGTCGATCTTCACCAGCGCACGGGCTATACCCAAACGCAGGGCTTCTACCTGCCCGGTGGTGCCGCCGCCATTGATCGTGGCCGTAACGTCGTACTTGCCTTCCGTGCCCGTAAGCTTGAAGGGCTGCTGCAGCTTGAACTGCTGCACCGTGATGGGAAAGTACTCGTTCCCTTCCACGCCGTTCACCAGGATCTCCCCGCTTCCCTCATTGAGGATCACGCGCGCCACGCTGGTCTTGCGGCGGCCGAGGCTGTTGACTAGTGCCATCTTACTTGATACTGTTGAGGTCGATCTTGCGGGGCTTCTGCGCCTCGTGCTTGTGGGTTCCGCCCACCACCACGTGCAGATTGCCGAACTGGGCATCACCCAAACGGGTCTTGGGAAGCATGCCTTTCACGGCCAACTCAATCAGCGCTTGAGGCTTCCGGGCCTTCAGGTTCTTCGCCTTCTCGCGGGTCTGGCCGCCTGGGTACAAGCTGTAACGCTGGTACTCTTTGTCTTCCAGTTTGTCCCCGGTGAGGCGCACCTTCTCGGCGTTGATCACCACGACATGGTCGCCCGTGTCCGTGTGGGGAGTGAATGTGGGCTTGTGCTTGCCACGTACGAGCATGGCGATCTTGCTGGCAACACGGCCGAGAACTTCGTTCTCGACGTCCACCAGCAGCCATTCTTTCTGCACGGTGGCCTTGTTGGCCATTGAGGTGGTATGGGTCGTGGAAGCCACGGTGTCCTGGGTTGAATAGAGTCGTTCCCCGAAAAGGGGCCGCGAATATAGCGGGACGACACGATCCAACAAACGTCGGTTCAGAAATCAAATGCACTGAGGGTGGTGGATCGGCGGGAATATTGAGTTCCGGCCAACTCAAGAATGCGAAATTTGCTTGGTTGCGCAACCAAGCAAATTCGTCAGCTGGTCATGTTTCGCATGTCCTGATAAGAAAGCCACCAACTGATCCACAAGCAATTACGCCGCACCAAGAATCGCAAGCCGAACCCCAAAATCCTTGGTTGCGCAACCAAGCATTTGGGGTTCATCTCCGGTTATGGCATCTGTTCCACCTTCACGTTCGTGGGCACCGTACTACCCACGTTCACCAGGATCGGGTCGCGATCGTTGCCGGAGCCCGTGTATTTCACTGCACCGTCCAGGTTGGTATCCTCGATGTAGTAGCCTGCCACGCTGTTGTTCGGTGAGGTGCTGCCCACGCGCAGCAGTATGGGGTCGCGGTCGTTGCCAGTGCCGGTGTACTTGATGAAGCCATCGCCGGTCACGTTGCCCAACCACATCACTTCAGTGGTGCCAACGGTCTTGCGCGCGCCAGTTCCGTAAGTCGCCGTAGAAGCCGTGGTGAAATCGATCAGTGTGTTCGGATCACGCAGCAGGTAAGAGGAGAAGCTCATCACCCCGAAGTGGTTCCGGTGGCGCACCGCCACAAAATAGTTGCCCGCCGGAATGCCGGGGAAGGTGATCGTTTGTTCACCCGTGGGCTGCATCAGGTTGCCTGAGCGCTGAACCAGGACCGCACGCGTGGCAACCACTGTCGCAGGGTTCGCACTGTTGCGCAGTTCCACTTTCGCCCAATCCACGGGGGCGGATAGTCCGGTGAACGATCTGACCGAAGGGTTGATCGTTTCGCCCAGCCCGTATGGATCCGTGTTCGGCAACAAACTACCCGTGTTCAGGTCGGCCTTCATCGTGGTGCCATCAAATGGACCTTCGAGGATGGCCCGAACGTTCACGCGCGCGCTCAGGTCATCATGATCGAAGATGCCGTCCGAGTCCGCATCCACACCCATCCGGATCCGGGTCTGAGGCACCACCAGCGTCCAACTCAGTGGACCACCACTTCCTTGGGCGCTGGTCAGCAGCTGCGTGTGCGTCACGGTCTGTCCCGCGATGTCACTCTGGTAATTGTTGTTGCTTACATAATAGAAGCCACGGGGCTCACCTCCATAGATCCCCTTCACGATCATGCCATACTCGCTACTGCGCGTATCGACAAGGTCTTTCATTGTCGCCAACGCCGTGGTGCTTCCGATCGTCGCACCGTTGAAGGTCTGCCGCAAGCCCACCCCGGGTAGCGCATCCTGCACGGCCGTGTTCGCCAGCGGGAAACTGGTCGTATTGAAACAAGATGAACATGTCGCCGGATCGATGCCACCCGACCACGACAGCAATTCGGTCTCATAATCGCCGAGATAGTTCGCCACACCGGCACCGTTGAACCAGGTCTCCATTACGCCCTCACTCATCATGCCGAAGCCACTCGTGCATTCGGAGGTGTTGTAGAAAAAGCCATTCTTGCGGTAAGTGCTGCGCAGATCGGCGGACATGTTGCGGTTCGGTCCGAAGTCCACCAAGGATCCCGCACCCGTTCCCGCCACGTTTCCGTTGCCCATCAATTCGCCCCGGCCCGTCTGTGCATTGTGGCAGTGCGCGCAGTTCACCTGCACCGAAACGAAAAGGTTCACCGCGTTCGGTACGGTCTGGAATGTTGTGCCGGTGGCGCGCACCCCGATGGCGTTCATGCGAGAATTTGATCCTTGTGAGGCCGGTTTGAATACACGGTACGGGTTCGGCACATACCAAGTGGCGGCCAGGAAATCCTCGAATTCCTGCATCTCATCCAATGGTTTAGGCGCGGCAAGACCCTGCAAATGCTCGAAGGCACCAGCGAAATCCGCGAAGCCGCCCTTGTCGCCGCGCCAGTGCAGGTTGCCGCGTCCGCGATCAATGATGTCGATCAGGAACTGCGTGGTCTTCACACCTTTCAATGGATGGAAGGATTTGCCGTCCACCGTTTCCATAGCGCCCGCAGGGTTACCAAGGTCCCAACCCAGTCGGTCCCAACGGCCGTCCACGTGGCAACTTCCGCAGGAAATGTGCCCATTGCCACTACCGAGGTGTGTATTGTAGAGATGCTTGCGCCCAGCCTTGATCACCTGGGGAGTGGGGTCGAAGAAGTTCGCCCGCGCGATCTCCTTGTCCGTAGCCAGATCCACTGTGCTCACCGTGCCCTCGAACTTGTTCAACACATACCCCCGGAGACGCGCTTCGTCCAATACGATGCCGGTAGGACCTTCACCCACCGGGATCGGAGAGCCTACCCGCGCTCCATTGCCGTCGATCGCTACCAGGTTGTTGGAACCCATGCCCGCCACATATGCTTTCGCCCCATTGGCTCGCCAAGCGATCGCGCGTGGATCACCAACGCTGAGTACACGCTGTGCCGGGGGCAATGAAATGTTACTGTAATTGATGTGCGGATTCAGGTCGCTGATCGTATTGGCACCGCCCACACTGCTGAAGCGCGACAGATTCACCCGTAGGAACTTCCCGTTCAAGACCGGTTCGAAGCGGATCTCGTTCGTTGCGTCCGTGCCCACGATGGTCACCTGTCCATCGGGCCGTACCGCCATGGCCATGAGGATGTTCCCCAAACGCGTCTGGTAAGTGACCCCGGCCGTGCTCGGGCTGTTGGCGTTGATCACCGCCACATCGCGGTCCGGCATGTCCCAGCCGGTCATGCGCGCTTTCCCGGCCACGCTGCCCGAGACCATACTTGTCCAGTTGCCGCCATTGTCATCCATCCATTGGCCCGCAGCGTTCTTCCTCACGATCATGCTTTTGGTCTCGGGGGTCGGCGGGTTGCTCGTGTTCAGCGGCGGGTTGAATCCGCTGCCCGCGTTCGGTATGATACCCGCCGCGGCATCAACCGCTCCACCGTAGGGCCCGCCCGGATTCTGCACATCACCCGGAATCACCGTGCAACCGCCCTGCGGTGAACACACACCGATGCGTGGCGCGCCTCCAGCGAACGTGCCGTGCTGAAAGTTGAAGAAATTATTCCCGTTCAATACCGTCGTAGCGTTACCACTCTCGAAGAAGGCGCAATACACCGTGTTGCCATCCGGACTCACGGCCAAGGCGCGCGGTTGTTCGCCTTTCAAAAGGACTTCCGTTGGTGCGGCACCCAGATCGGCCGGGTCAAATACTTGAACGCTCTCACGGCCTGCACACGAAACGAAGGCTTTCGCCGGGCTGCCCGCGAAGACCACGTCAGCCGGTTCGTCCTGTGTGGTCAAGCTGCGGATCACACGGTTCGTCGTGAGGTCCACGATGCTGATCTCATCACTCACCTGATCCACCACCCACGCCTCCGTGTTGCTGCGGACGCGAACCGTTACCGGATCAAGACCTACGGGTATGCTCGCCGTGTTCAATAGCATCGCGCCGCCCAGCTGGAACACTTCCAAGGTGTTGTTCGCCGTGTTCACCGCAAGCAACTTTGTGCCGTCCGGTGTCATGTCCAACGGATGAACGTGCCCGCTTTCGAAATTGGCGAAGGTGCTCGCCGGTACCGCTGATCCGGCATTCGGCAACTCGAACGGCTCGAACGCGAGGAGCGATGCGCCGACAGCGATAAGGGCGAGCACTCCGAGCGACTTCCTGTTGCGGGTAATGAGCGACATGGCAGTAGGATTGATGAATGGCGCCTTGGCGGGTGCCAAAGGCTGCGGAAGTTATGTGGATCCGGTGATCCAGCGCCAGCCCCCTCGGCGAACCGCCCTGCGTCAGACCACCTGGAGCTCCCGGCCCACCTTGCCGAAAGCCGCCAAGGCCTTGTCGATGTGGGCATCCGTATGCCCGGCGCTCAATTGAACGCGGATCCGGGCCGTGTCTTTCGGCACCACCGGGAAGAAGAAGCCAATGACGTAGATCCCCTCCTCCAACAACTTGTCCGCCATCACTTGGCTCAGCTTCGCATCCCCGAGCATCACCGGAACAATGGCGCTTCGATCACCGCGTGTTTTGAAACCTAGCGCTTCAATGCCCGTCTTGAAGCGCGCCACGTTCGCTTCCAGCTTGTCGCGCAAGGTGGTGCTCTTCATCAGCAGGTCGATCACAGCGATGCTCGCACCCACGATAGCGGGCGTGAGCGAGTTGCTGAAGAGGTACGGACGCGAGCGCTGCCGCAGCATTTCGATGATCTCCTTGCGACCGGTGGTGTAACCGCCCATCGCACCGCCGAGCGCTTTGCCCAACGTACCGGTGATGATGTCCACTCGGCCGGTAACGCCGCACACTTCCACCGCCCCGCGACCCGTCTTGCCGATGAAGCCGGCCGCGTGGCACTCGTCCACCATCACCAGCGCCTCGTACTTGTCCGCCAGGTCGCAAACGCCCTTCAGATCGGCGACGATGCCGTCCATACTGAACACACCATCCGTGACGATGATGATGTGCCGCGCGCCATCCTTGCGAGCGGTCTTGAGTTGCAACTCCAGATCCGCCATGTCGTTGTTCGCATAGCGGTAGCGCATCGCCTTGCACAGGCGCACACCGTCGATGATGCTCGCGTGGTTCAACGAATCGCTGATGATCGCATCGGCTTCCTGCAATAGCGGCTCGAACACGCCGCCGTTCGCGTCGAAACACGCAGCATAAAGTATGGTGTCCTCCGTTCCGTGGAAGTCTGCGAGCTTCTTCTCCAATTCCTTGTGGATGTCCTGTGTGCCGCAGATGAAGCGCACGCTGCTCATGCCGAAGCCGTGCGAGTCGAGCGTCTTGTGGGCGGCGGCGATCACATCCGGATGTGAGGAAAGGCCGAGGTAGTTGTTCGCACAGAAGTTGAGCACCGTCTTCCCGTTCACCGTGATCTCAGCACCCTGCTCGCTGGTGATGATGCGCTCGCGCTTGAAGAGGCCCGCCTCGCGGATAGTGTCGAGCTCGGTCTGGATGTGCTGGAGGAAGGGGGTGGTCGTGGTGCTGCTCATCGGTCGAGGGAATGGGAGCGCGAACCTACCAAGTGCGGGGGGTTCGGGCTACGGCAATTGCTCCACTCTCACATTGTTCGGTGTCGTGCTCCCCACGTTCACCAGTATCGGATCGCGATCATTGCCGGAGCCGGTGTACCTAACCTGTCCATTCAATGTGCAGTCCTCCACGAAGTAGCCGTTCACACTGTTGTTCGGCGTGGTGCTGCCCACACGCACGAGGATCGGATCGCGATCGTTGCCGGAACCCGTGTACTTCACGCCACCATCGCGCACTACGTTGCCCAACCAGAGCACACTCTTGTCTCCGATCTGCTTCCGCGCGGAAGTGCCATACGTGCCCAAGCCGGGTTGCGTGAAGTCGACGGCCGTCGGGGTAGCGCTCAAAGCGAGCCCGGTGGAAGACATCGCACCAAGGTGGTTGCGGTGCCGCACGGCAATGCGATAGTTGCCGGCGGAAGCCAACAGCGAAACCGGAGAGACGCCGTCTTCCGCCACCACATCGCCGTCGCGTTGGACCAATGCGGGACGTGTGGCCACGATGGTCGATGGGGTCGCCGCGTTGCGCAGTTCCACTTGAACCCAATCCACGATGGCATTGTCTCCGGTAACGGTGAGCACGCCCGGCTGCAGCACTTCTCCCCCACCGCCAGCGACCTGCGTGAAGCCGAGGGCCGTGTAGGGTTCGAGCGCAGGCAGGATGCCTGCGCCACGCAGTTCGTCGCGCATCTTCAGCGTTGCGCCATCATAGGCACCTTCGAGCATCAGCTTCACGGCCACCCGCATGCCGCTGTTCGTCACTGCTATGTTGTCCAGCAGTACGCTGTTGCCAAAGCCGTTCACCGCGACGAACCGGATCAGCACCGACTGGCCATCATAGGCGCTCAGGTCGATGTCATGGAACAGCCAATGGTTCGCGGAGGTGGGCATCCAGAAGTTCGCGAACATGGGCGCGGTGGCCAAGCCAGCTCCTGACTGGAAGTAGACCTGTGTCCAATTCGCACCGCAGTTGGCGCTCACATCCACGCGCAGACCATCGATGTAGTCGGCGCTGTACTGCGCATACGCATGGTGGAAGCTGAGCCGGGTGCCCGCGCTGCCACCCAGATTGATCGGCGGCGAGACCAGTCGGTCCTCTTGGCCGACCGCATCGTAGGAGTAGTTGTCCAGCCACCAGGCGCGTGTCGCCGTTCCTGTAGGTCCTACCGCCGCTTCTGTATTGTTCCAGCTCATCAGCGCGTCCGGGTTCTGCAACTGCCAGCCCGGTGGCGTGATGGCCTGGCTCTCGGCGTTCTCGCTCACAGGCGTTGATAGAAGGCTGTTCTGGAAGGTGATGAAGCCCGGGATCGTGCGTGTGTTGGAACCGTTGGCATCCATTACAGTGAGCGAAACGCTGTACGCCCCCGGTATGCTGTACGTAACGAGCGGACTGCGGCTCGAGCTGGTGGAAGGGCTTCCACCCGGGAAGGACCAACTCCAGGTCGCACCGATGTTGCGCAAGGCGCTGTTGTCCCAGAACTGAACCGACGGCGCAATGCAGTTTGTCGTGCGCCGGTCAGCCGAGAAATTGGCGATCGGTGGTGCCACTGCTTCCAGCGCGCTCTCCCAAATGCTCCGGTCGGTCGCGTTCCGGATCTTTCCATCTCGGTAGTTTATGAGCAAGCGAGTGCTGAAGATGCGGCCCGGCAGGCCAGCGTTCCAAAGGCTCCAAGTGCCCGTCGCATCGCTGCGGTAGTAAACCGCCCTTCGCGTACCGATGTAAAGACCGCCGTTGATGCCGTAGTGGTGAGCGATGCCCGTGGGCCACTCGCCGTTCAGGCTTGCTGTGGAGGTGTTTGTCCACGTGGTCCCGCCGTTCACGCTCTTGTAGGTCACGAAACCATCATGGTCAGGGTAGTCTCCATACATCGAGGTGCGCACCAGCCAGAGGGTCTGTGGATCTGTCGCACTTACGGCGATATCGTACGGTACCCATTCGTTGCCGTTCAGTTGCGCCACCGTCGGTGTAATGTCCGTCCAGTCAACTCCCCCGTTCACGGTGCGGTACACATGCTTCGTTCCCCACCAGTCCGTCCACGTACAGACGTACATCGTGTTGGGATCGTTGAAGGCGACCTCAATGCGCATCACCTGCTCGCCGAAATCATGCACCGCGGTGAACGAGGCCCCCTCATCGTCCGTGCGCCAGAGCGTGCTGTCCTTGCCGAGGAACGCCGTGTTCACCAGGTTCGGGTGCCATTCCACCTCGCTGCTGTGGCCGATGATGTAGTCCGCGTTCGGCTGCTTGCTCCATGTCGCACTTGCGTTGTTCACCAGCCGGTCCCCGCTGAGGGTCTTGTATCCGTAGTCGCTCAGCGCTTTGCGGTCGTATTGCGGATGCATGAAGCCGCGTATGCCATCGCCCCCATCGGTACTCACCCAACCATTGGTGTAGACGTTGTTGTCCTTCAAGAGCGTGCCGTTGTGGTAGGTGCCCCCGAGCATGACGTTGCTGCCGGTCCATCCGCCAGCACCGAAGCCCCAGAAATCAGTGCCCGCAATGCCGAACATGCGCTTGTTGAACGTGTTCCCTCCGTCGGTGCTGAAGAAGACCCCACCATCGCAGCCCACCCACAGTTCCGTACCGAAATACCGGATGTCGTGTATGTCCGCGTGGATGTACTCCGGTTCATTGCTCTGGCTCCACGCCGCCGGGCAGGTGAAGGTCGTTCCACCGTCGGTGCTCACCCATCGATGAATGCCCCCGACGTGCAACTTGTTCGCGTTCGCCGGGTCTACCGCGAACGCCACATCATAATAATACTGGCCACCGTCCTCTTCACCCGTGCCGCTGTACCCCATGAGGTTGGGGTTGCTCAACGACGCCACGCCGCCGGGCCCGGTGCCGCAGCAGCGGAAAGTCCATGTAGCCCCGCGATCGGTGCTCCGGTACACGCCATATAGTCCACTGCCCCCATCGGCCGCGCCCGTACACAGAGCATAAACGGTGCTGCGTGAGGCGGGTGAAACGGCGATCTCCGTGCGCATCTGCTCGTTCGGGCCCACCGGGTTCGGCCAGCCCGTGCCTACCTGCACGAACGATGCGCCCGCGTTCGCACTCCGCCAGAACTCCGTCCGGTTGCTCACCTGCTTTACCGCGTACACCGTATCCGGATCGTTCGGCTGGATCTCCAGTTCCTGCCATACACCCGTCTGCACCTGTGTGAAGGATGTGCCGCCGTTCACGCTACGCCAAAGACCCTGATCGCTCAATACGAAGAGCAACAGGTTGTTGGCCGGATGGATCACGATGTCATTGATGTCATGCTCCGATCCTTGGAAGGTGGCATCGCCGATCGTGTTCCAATTCGTCCCGCCATCAGTGGTCTTCCACAGGTCCTTACCGCCACCGAAGTACACCGTGTTCTGCACCGCGGGATCCAGTTCGATACTCTGCACCACACCGGGGAATACCAGGCCCTTGGTCACATTGGTCCAGTTCAGGCCCTTATCAGTGGTCTTCCAGACGCCACAGGTGGCCGTACCGGCGTACATCAGGTTCGCGTTCAGCGGGCTTTGCTCCATGGTGTACACATGCGCCGCGCCGCACGCGTAGCTCTTCGCCGCCGAACCGTGGTCCCAGTCGAACGGACCGATGCAACTCCAGTTCGCCGCGCGCGAGGATGCCAGATCTTCCGTCGCCACAAGATAGTCCCGCACGTTCTGCCCGTATCCGGCACGTTGCTGTGGATCCTTCGGCACGATGTCGTGCCCAAGCTCCCGCTTCCACCGCTTGAAGTACTGCGTGTGGCTGTTCTTCTCGAACGGATGCGTGGTGTAGTACGCGTCGTATGCGGCTTGGACAGCACCGGGGTCAGGATCGTCTGCATACATCAACTGTACCCATTCCGGGAGCGCTTCGCTGGATGCCCCATAACGGAGCGGTTCCAGCTGCGCGTACGAAACGGAGATCAGGCAGAGAAGAAGAACGGCGGAGAGAAGACGCTTCATGGCACCGGGGTTGGGCCGGTCAAGTTGGCGAATTCCCGGTCATGGGTACACCTCACATCCAAGGATCCTTGGCAGCCTGAGCCGCAGCGTAGAAGGACCGCTTAGGGCAGCGGTCGCACGGACAGCAGGATGTCCGTGTGCGGGAGACGATAGATCGTGCAGGTATCGCCCACGCGTACGGAAGTGAATTCCTCCTGGTCGATGTTGTACGAACTGCCATCGGACAGTGTGAGGTCGTAGTCCGTGTACCGTTGCGTCTTCTTCCGATGCCTTGTCGCTTCCCGTTCCGCAACCGTCAGTTGCACCGTCTCCACTTCGCCGCGCAGGTCTCTAAAGGCTGTGATCGCCGGCCAGATCCCGATGCAACTGAAAAGCAGGTATCCGTACACCATGTTGCGGCCAATACCCGATGCGCCCACCTCCATGCGCTTGACAACGTACGAGGCTATCCCCAAGGCCAGTGGTAACAAAAGGCAGACCCCGATGCGGCCGATCATCATGCTGCGCCAATTGTCCATCGTTACCACTCCATGGAGGATGGTGATGAACCAACCGGAGACCGGGCAAATGACCAGGACCACGACCCACCACATCGTGAGCCGATCAGCGAAGCTTTTCTCCGGTCTGCTCGAGCCGATTCCGTTGGGGCCTTTGCCAGAATGCTTTGTCATGGAGAAGGAATGACGCGAAAGGAACGACTCGGTCTCCGAGCGCCGCTCAGAAGTCGAAAGGTGCGCCAGATCCCCTTGCCCGGGACCAGAGTAACACATTCGTGGTAGCCGATACGCGCCTTGAGCAAGGTCCGAAGCGCGCAGGTTCCGGGGGCGAGTGGCGCTGACGGTCCAACGCCATTGCTTCAGCCCTTGTCCACCACGCGTGGCACCTTGAAGTAGTCGCTGTCCTTCACGGGCGCGTTCATCAGCGCCTCCTGTTTGGAGAATCCCGGCAAGGCCAGGTCCTCGCGCAGCACATCCTGCTCTTCGCTCAGGTGGATCAACGGCTCCACGCCCTTTGTGTCGATGCCATTGAGCTTCTCCACGAAATCGATCACGCGTTGCATGTCGCCGAGCAGCTGTTGCCGCGTAACGTCATCCCCCACTTCCAAGCGGGCGAGTTCTGCTATGCGGTCCAGGGTGGCGTTGTCGATCTTCATAGCACGATGGGTGGTCCGTTCTTCTTCGGCGCGTACTTTTTCAATGGGCCTTCGATGGCGTCGTACACACGGCGGCGCAAGTTATCCAAGTCGGCCTCGGTCATGCCCTTTGTGTCGATGTACGGGTGACGCACCGCATGCGCGAACCCCGGATGGCCGCGACTCAGCAGATCGCCCGGGTCGCCGAAGAGCTTCCAATGGTCAAGGAAGGTGACAGGCACGATGGGCACCTGCTTTTCGATCGCCAGCTTGAACGCACCGTCCTTGAACGGCTTCATGCGCGGGGTGGTCATCGGGATCGTTCCTTCGGGAAATAGCGATACGCAGATCCCCTTGTCGATGGAACGCGCGGCGCGCATCAACGCCTTCGCCGCTTCGGTGCGGCTGCCGCGGTTCACCGCGATGTTCATCCGCTTGAAGAACATGCCCACCAGCGGCCATTTCAACAACTCGTACTTCCCCATGAACAGGAAGAAATCCAGCCCGATGCTGTACATGTGTACGATGTCCAGATAGCTGCCGTGGTTCGCGCAGATCACGTAGGGCGGCTTGGGCAACGGTGCCATGCTTACGCGCTTTACAGGAACGAGCAGGACCACATTCAGTACCACGCCCCAAGCGTTCATCAGCTTGAAGGCGCGCGGAAAGCCGTCCTCCTTGCGCAGCAACAACCGGAAGGGCACATACAGCACAGCAAGCGTTCCGAAGAACATCAGACCGAACCAGAGCTTGTACACGAAACGAGGCACGCACAGGAGCCATTTCAGCACCCCCGAACGCATGGACTCGCCATCGCAGACCACGGGCTGGTCATGGTGTTCGTGCGCGTGAGGTCTCATAGCGGACTTCTGGAAAACGGAGCGCGCCTTCGCTAAAG
Source organism: Flavobacteriales bacterium (assembly GCA_031421755.1). GTDB lineage: Bacteria > Bacteroidota > Bacteroidia > Flavobacteriales_F > PHOS-HE28 > PHOS-HE28. The sequence goes on from JANOPI010000438.1 coordinate 12,277, forward strand.
CTTCGGCGCGCGCGGCGCGAATGTAGAATGATGCAGCAGGCGCTGCCCTCGTTGCCGAGCACTGGCCGCAGCGCCGCTTCTATCTTCGGCCCTCAACACGAAAAATGGCCCGCATCCTCACCGGCATCCAGAGCACCGGCATCCCGCATCTCGGCAATCTCCTCGGCGCGATCCAACCCGCGATCCGCATGAGCAACGATCCGAAGAACGACGCATTCCTCTTCATCGCCGACCTGCATTCGTTCACCACCATGCGCGATCCCGCAGTGCTGCGCGAGAACACTTACGCCGTGGCGGCTTCCTGGCTCGCCGCCGGGTTGGATGTGAACACCGTGACCTTCTACCGCCAGAGCGATGTGCCCGAAGTGACCGAGCTCACATGGTACCTCGGTTGCCTCACGCCATTCCCGATGCTCGCCAACGCGCATTCGTTCAAGGACAAGAGCGATCGGCTCAGCAACGTACACGCCGGGCTTTTCTACTATCCCGTGCTCATGACCGCCGACATCGTCCTCTACGACGCGCATTATGTACCGGTCGGCAAGGACCAGGTGCAGCACCTGGAGATCGCGCGCGACATCGCCAACGCCTTCAACCGCACCTATGGTGAGGACACTTTCGTGGTGCCCGAAGCGAAGACCGACGCGCAGGTGATGGTGGTGCCCGGTACTGATGGACAGAAGATGAGCAAGAGCTACGGCAACACCATCAATGTGTTCGCCGATGAGAAGGAACTGAAGAAACAGGTGATGGGCATTGTGAGCGACAGCAAGACGCTCGAAGAACCCAAGGACCCCGACAACGACAACACGTTCAAGCTTTACGCGCTCGTGGCTTCACCGGAACAGGTAGCGGCCATGCGTGAGAACTACCTGCGCGGCAACTACGGCTATGGGCATGCGAAGAAGGAACTGCTCGCCGTGCTCACCGAACGCTACGCGAAGGAGCGCGCGACTTTCCAAGCGCTGATGAACGATAAGGGCGAACTAGACAAGCAGTTGCGCATCGGGGCAGAGAAGGCGCGGGTGGTGGCGAGCGCTACGCTGAAGCGGGTGAGGGAAAGGGTGGGGTATTTGGCGAAGTGACCACGAGCTGACACGTCAGCACTGGCAGGGTCACTCTCCGACTTTCACGAACCCGCGGGTAAGGACCGGCAGCCTCGGTTCATGAACACGCACTTGGTACGGGCCCGGGGCCAACAAGGAAACGTCCAGCGACACGGTGGACGAAATGATCGATTTCCGCAGGACTTCGACTCCGACCGTATTCACGACCTGCAACTCCCGTGGACGCCCATCACGGAACGACGCGCGCAGCTCATCAATGGCCGGATTCGGGAACAACTCCATCCTGCCACCGCCCTGTTCTTCCTCTACTCCGATATCGCACGGCCCCAGGTACACATCGTCGATGTAGTACATGGCCATTGGCGTTGGCTGCTGAACAATACCGGTGACCATTGTGTCGATGTCCGCGCCGTAAAGGAAACTGCCCAAGGTGAGGTTCACTTCCCCGCCATCGGCCACAAAAGATCCTTCCATCAACGTCCAACCATCAGCGCCCACCACACTGAGGTCGTATGTCACCGCTGCATTCTCATCCCACAGCGTGTCGTTGTACCCGCATGTGGACGGAAGCCCGTACCACATAAATGCATGCAACGCGCTCGTGGTGTACGCACTGCTGTCGCCCAAGCTCAGATAGAAGCGTAGGCAGTAAGTCGCGCCTTGGACGAGCGGCTCAGAAAATGACACTGAACCATAGCACTTGAAGTTGCCACCTACGATGGGATACGAAAATGGTATAATTCCGCAGAAGGCCCCGCCCAAATGCGCATCCGCGTAGCCATAGTCATTTTGTGGCATGCCGACATATGGCGCGATGGAATTATTGCACTCGTTGAAGTAGACGAGGCCAGTGCCGCATTCCGGAGTTTCCCAATCAACCACGCTGATGTAGTCGACACCGCCGATACAATCAGTGGAGATCTGTTCAAAGCTGGCGTTAGGAGGTAGGTTCTGTGCAGCTAACAAGCATGGCACTGAGGCGACCCACATACCAATGAATCGATGATTACACATATTCCGACTTGCTGAGACGCTGACCAAAGATCACAGAAAACACGATCGATCTCAGGCAATTCAAGAAGAGGGGGCGACCTCAGAACTTCGCACAAGGCACCACCCTGCGCTTCGCCATCTTCTTCCGCTTGCGCTTGTCGGCCAGTTCGTACACCATGGTGATCTCGTGCGCCCCACCGCTCTGTGCGGCGAGGCGGCTGATGGTGATGTCGTAGCTGTAGCCGAAGCGCCAGTCGCTCACCTTGTAGCCGACTACCACGGCGATGGCATCGTTGTTCTGGTAGCCCTGCTCATACGCCTTCACAACAGGGATACCGCGATACCAAAGTCCTGCGAAGACCGGATCCCGCTCGAAGTAGCCACCCAGATCCAGCTGGTCGTACTTCCCTTGCATCCGGTAGTTGAAGGCGGCGATGATGCTCACGGGGTTCTTCACGATCACCGGCGTGGTCATCTTGAACCGGCGCCCGCCATGAACATTCAATTTCATGGGAACCACCGCTTCTTTCAACAGCAGGGACTGGTTCGGTTCATTCAAATGATGGATGCCGATACCCAACCATGTGCGTGGTGTGAAATACAACAACCCACCGCTGATGTCCGTGTATTTCGCATTGCGACCAGTGAAGTTCTCGTAAGTACCCACTTCACTCCCACGCGCCAGCTGATCTCCGAAGACGAGCCGCGAATAGTCCACCGCGTGGTTCACATAGCTGAACTGGAGCGCTGGCCGCAGGAAGACCTTGCGCTTCAACTGGATCTCGTACGCGTACTGCGCACCGATACTGGTGGAGCGCAATGCGCCACTTCCGGCGCAATCGTGCGTGGCCAGAAGCCCGATGCCGCTGTTCAGGTCGCTCAGGTAATGATCCACCGCGAGGTTGTACGACATGAACGCTCCGGGGATCGATGGCCACTGGTCACGGCTCTGCAAGGCGAACCGCGTTTGGACCCCGGTGCCTGCAAAAGCGGGGCTCAGGTACGTGGGCGCGGAATAGAACTGCGTGAAGTGCGGGTCCTGTGCCGCAGCACGGCTTAGTGCGGCGACAAGTGCGATCGCGCCTGCTTGCCGTGCGTTCATACCGATCAGGGTTTGCCGATGCGTGCCGTGCTCTCGTTGCGCTTCAGGACGATGTCGTGGGGGATCTCATGCGAGCCTTCCTCCAACGCTACCGTGGCCAAGGGTTCCACCAGCGTTTCGAAGCCCGCGGCTTCCACCGTCATCACGTACCGTTCGTTGGGTTCCACCACCATGAGGTAGCGGCCTGTCTTCCCATTGGCCGTATACACGCCGATCAGTTCTTCACCGGCAGCATCCGTCAACATGATGCGCGCTCGCACCGGCTCTTCGCCCGCGTCCGTTACCACACCGCGCACCACCAGGTATTCCAACTGGCTGCTCGGGAAGGTGATCTGGTAGATGTCTTGCCCGCCTACACCACCGCTGCGCTCACTACTGAAATAGCCCGTCTGGCCATCTTCACTGAGGCAGAAATAGATGTCGTCATTTACCGTATTCAAGGGATATCCCATGTTCTCCGGGGTCGCCCATCCGTTCATATCAGGATCCACCAAGGTGCTCTTGAAGATGTCGTATCCCCCCATGGTGCCGTGGCCATTGCTGCTGAAGAACAAGGTGGTGCCGTCACTGTGCATGAAGGGTGCGTCCTCGTCGTAGGGTGTGTTGATGGAAGGACCAAGGTTCAACGGAAGGCTCCACTGGTCGTTGGGAAGCTTGCGGATCCGATAGATGTCTCGCCCACCCTGGCCCCCTTCCCGATCGCTGGTGAAGTAGATCTCCGTACCGTCGGGCGAGATCGTCGCGCTCGGTTCGTGGAAGGCGCTGTTGATCCGGTCCGTCATCTTCAACGGCGGTTGCCACAAGCCCAAGTGGCGATTGCATTCGTAGAGGTCGCCGCTCGTCAGGTTCTGCGCCGTGCGGTAGATGATCATCGAACTGCCGTCCGGGTTCAGGCCCACGGTGGCGTCCTGAACGAATGTGTTCAACGGTGCTCCCACGTTGGTGGCGTTGCTCCAGATCTCGTCCACCCGTTTGGCCATATAGATGTCCTCGAAGTACTGTCCGCTCGGGTCCCGCATGTTGCCGGTGCTTCCCGCGCGGCGGCTCGTGAAGTACATCGTATTCCCGTCGGCGGTGATGATCGGGCAATAGTCGTGATCCTTGCTGTTCAGCAATGTGCCCATGTTGCGGATGCTCATTTCGGCAGGAAAAGCCGTGAGTTCCTTCGCTGTCCGGGACATGGAGATGCGGCGGTCCACCTCGATGTCGTTCACTGCCCGTCCGTTTTCCTGCTTGTACGCGGTCAACTGGTCGATCGCCTCATCGAAGCGCTGCTGCCGATGGCGCATGAGGGCCACTTCGAACTTCGCCTCGAGGCTCCCGTTCCGTGCCGCCTGCTCGAATCGCGGAACCGCCAGCTCCCGTTGTCCCGGGATCCGATTGAAACACATGGCCAGCTCGTAGGCCACTTCACCGAAAGTGGTGTCCACGTCCTCCAGCCGGCGGTAGATCTTGGCGGCATCAGTCCATTGCTGCGCCTCGTACAGGCTTCGCGCCTCGTCAAGCATCTTGCTGTGCGCGCGTGAGTAGCCCGTTTGCGCACTGGCGCCCAGCGTGGCACCGATGGAACAGACCAGTAGTAGTGTGTAGCGGTTCGGGGTCATTTATCGGAGGAGTGTGACGTCGCCCTTCAGTGTGGTTTCTTCACCGCTGCTGAAGCGCGCATAAGCTTTCCAGGCATAGACATCCTGCTTGGCCGGGTCGCCCCGATACCAGCCGTCCCAGCCTTTCTTGATGTCGTAGGTCTCGAAGACCAGTTCGCCCCAGCGATTGAAGACCTGCAGGTGGTAATCCTGCACGCCACTGTAAACGGGGAAGAAATAGTCATTCTCGAAACTTTGCGGGTCGTATACGCCGTCCGACGGACCGGAGTTACTGGGCGTAAAGGCGTTCGGGAAGTCGATCTCGCCGGCCTGGATGCCGGTGACCGCGCTCTCCACCAAGAAGGTGTCCGGGCAGTTCCATTCGTTGTTCGCGATCAGCGTCACATCAAAATCGCCCGCGACCTGGTAGTAGTGGATCGGGTTCAGCTCCACGCTCGTGGCACCGTCGCCGAAATCCCAGAAGTACTCCGTTGCGTTCCCGCTCAGGTTGTACGCGAAGACAGGCTGGCTCGGCACTACGACCTCTTCCGGTTGAAGAACGAAGTAGGCCATCGCACGCGGATGAACAACGATGCTGTCCACCTTGATCGCGGTATTCACACCTCCACCCATGGCGATCACCGTGAGCGATACGGTGTAGGTGCCGGGCGCATTCCAGGTGTAGCTCGGCTGGAAGGCCTGGCTCGTTCCACCATCGCCGAAGTTCCACACGTACGTCTCACCGAGAAGCGATGTATTGATGAAGTCCACGGTAAGTGGTGCGCAGCCCTCCCCTTGCCCTATGAAGCTGGCCGTGGGCAACGGTGGTTCGATCGTGATGTCCTGCGTTGCCGTATCCGTGCAGCCTCCGGAGGTCACCACCAAGGTGATCGTGAACGTGCCCCATGAGGGGTAGGTATGCGAGAGCGGATCCTGAGCGGTGCTTGTGGTCCCATCGCCGAAGTCCCACCCGTAGGTCCACGTTCCGTTCGGGGTGGTATTGTTGATGTCCACCGTGGCTGCCGGGAATTGCTGACTGAAGGGCGTGGCTTGGAAGGAAGCGTTCGGTACAGGGTGGATCACCACCGCGTGCGTGAGCGTATCCGTACACCCGAACGCGGAGGTGGCTACGAGCGTGATCGTTCGCGAGATGTCGGACAAGCTCGAGTTGAAAAACGTGTGCGTGATCGAACTGCCCACCAGTGTGGTACCATCACCCATATCCCAAAGCCATTGCACAGCCCCGGATCCCTGCTCGGTAAGGGTCACCGTGAACGGTGCGCACCCCTCTTCCGGCGCATCGAAAATCGCCGAGACCGGCGGATAGACCTGGATCTGTTGCGTGGTCGTGTCCGTGCAACCGAAGCCACTGGTCGCGATCAATTGAGCGTTGAAGAAGGCCGGTGCGGAGCCTTCGTTCGTGTACGTATGTTCCACGTCCCCGGGCACAGCGTTCTGGAACGCACCATCGCCGAACTGCCAAGCCATGCTACTCGCACCGATGGTCTGGTCATCGAAAAGGACGGGGAAGGGCGTGCAACCCGCGATGCCGCTCGGCGTGAACTGTGCGATGGGGGAAGGATGCACGAGTATGGAGAACGAGGCGGTATCACCGCACCCGAACGTCGAGGTGGCCACCAGCGTCGGCGTAAAGACCACGTCGTTCAAGCCTTCATTGAAATAGATGTGTGCCGGGTTCTGCTGAACGCTCCCTCCACCGTCGCCGAAGGTCCAGAGATACCCGTTCGCACCGCTGCTCACGTTCACGAATCCCGGATCCATCGGCGAGCAGCCCGCGCTGTCCGCCACGAATGCCGCCACAACCTGGGGGAACACCTCCACCTGTGCGCTCGCATCGCTGGTACAACCGTCAGCCGATGATACCGTGAGCACAATGGGATACGTCACCGCACCGGGGCCGAGGAAGTTGTACCACGTATGGTCGTGCGTCGCAGATGTGTCTGTGGAAGTCGCGCCATCGCCGTAATTCCAAGCGCTTGCGACCGCACCCGTGGACGTGTTGGTCAATGTGGCGATGAGCGGATGGCAGCCCTGCACCTGGCTCACGCTGAACTGTGCTTGGGGGGCAGGGAAGACCGTTACGACATCCGTCAATGTATCCGGACAACCGAACGCATTGCTCACGATCACGGTTACCGGGAATTGGGTTTCCGTTCCGGACGTGTCCATATAGATGTGCGTGGGGGAAGGACCACTGCCATACGTTCCATCACCGAAATCCCATTGGTAGTCGACCGCCCCATTGATCGGTGGGAACGTTACTGAGAATGGTGCGCAACCACTGTCCGGATCCGCAACAAAAACGAAATCGGGGTTCGGATAGACCACGATGTTCTGCTGTGCCGTATCCGCGCAGCCGTTCGGTCCATTGGCGATCAACGTGACCAAGTGGGTCTCCAGGAAGAAGGTCGTGTTCACATACTGATGGGCCGGATCGCTAGCCGTGCTGTTCGCCCCGTCTCCGAAGTCCCATACGTAGCCAATAGCGCCTGTGCTGTTGTTCGTGAAATCCACATCCAATGGAGCGCACCCGGGGATGGCGTTGTGCGTGAAGAGCGCTTGTACCGTGGGCGACACGGTGACGTCCATCGTGGCCGTATCGCTGCAGCCGAATGCCGTGCTGGCGATGAGCGTCACGGTATAAATGCTATCCGAGGAGCCCATATTCAGGAAGGTATGGGAGGGCGAAGTGGCGTTGTCCCCTCCACCATCACCGAAGTCCCACGTGTAGTTGACGGCACCTGTGCTCGTGTTCGTGAAAGCGACCAGCAATGGCGAGCAACCGGCTGCAGGTGATGACGTGAAACCCGCCGTGGGTTTCGCTTCGACGGTGACCGACTGGGTTCCCGTGTTCGCGCAATAGGGCGTAGTGACCGCAAGTGTGACCGTGTAGATACCAGCGATCGCGTACAGGTGGGCCGGTGCTTGTACACTGTCCACCGACCCATCGCCGAAGTCCCAGACCCACTGCACAACCGGATTGCCCGGGGCCGTCACGCTCTGATCACTGAACTGCGCAGGTGAGCCCACGCAGACGTTCTGCACACCGATCGATACTTGCGGCGGTTCATACACATGGACGACCTGGGATGTTTGATCGGTACACCCATCAGCGTTCGTGGCCGTCAACGTGATGGTGTAGTCGCCAACAACAGCATAGGTATGCGCGGGAGGATCCAGTTGGGTATCCGTGGCGCCGTCTCCGAAGTCCCAGAAATACAGGATCGCGTCGGTCGAGGTGTTCGTAGGATCGGTGACCAAGATGTTGCACGCGGCATCATTGTCCAGGACGAAAAGCGCGGTCGGGCTAGGCAGAACGGTCACCTCTACCGTGGCCGTATCAGCACAACCAGCCGTAGCTCCGGCGATGTTCGCCGCGTAGGACGCTTGGAACGTTCCCACTGTGTTGTAGGTATGCGCCTGGTCCCCTGACCCTGTATTCTGCCAACCACCGCCTTCGCCGAAGTCCCATTGGTAATTGTTCGCTCCTCCGTTGGTCGTCTCGTCGAAAAAGACCGTTTCGCCAGCGCAGATGGTATCGGGATCGCTGGTGAGCGACACGGTCGGTGGTGGCACGATGTTGATCGTGATGGTCGCCGTATCGATGCCGCAATAGTTGCTGTCCAGCAGCGTGACGTCGTAGCTCCCGATCCCCGGGTATTCGATAACGCGCGGAAAGGTCGGCGGCCAGGGGCTCCAGTCGATGATGCTGTCCTGTCCCGCGCCCCAATAGTCCCCGAAATTCCAATGTTCGAAGCGCTGGTAGATATTCCCTTGCTGTAGGCAGTTCCGCTCTGTGGTGTTCAGGAAGGTCACCGTGCGATCAGGCCAGCACAGCAGGGTGGCGCTCGCGGCGATCGCGGCCTCGTCAAGGTCCCAGACACGGATCGGGTTGAAGGTGGCTTCACTCGCGCCGCCTTGCAAGGTGTTGCAGGTGTTCTCCGCGCTCAGCGTCACCGTGGTTTCGCAATCCACGGTTCCTTGCAGGTATGTGTGGGAGATGGCTTGGCCCAGGTTCGTGAAGTCGTAGACCTCCAGCGGCGAACCATCTCCGAAATCCCATGTGAAGACCGTGTTCGGTGAAACGTTCGTGCTGCTGTTGATGAACTCGACGGCTTGCGGGGCGCACACCTGGGTCAGGCCGCCTATGGGGATCTGGATCGAGGCGCTCGTACTCTCTTCTATCACCACGGTGCCCGTGATCATGCAACCGCTGGAGATCTCGGTGAAGGTCACCGTGTATTCACCCACCGTGGAGGAATACACGTGGTTCACACTCATCGGAGGCACCAATGCGCTACCGGTCTGCACCGGTGATCCATCGCCCCAATTGATGGAATAGGCCCCCATGCCCGTGGGCGAGGCGATGAGCAGTGTGAAGTTGGTGCCGCTGCAGCTGTACCACGTCGGCGTATCGCTCGGTGTACCCCAATAGTCGTACAACTGTGGGCATTGGGCCCTGGCCACCGTGCTCAGCAGGGCGGAAAGGACAGTTGCGATCAGGGCGCGCGCTATCATGACGGGAGGCAGTTTCCCGGCCGTTCGTACGCCCCTGCCCCCAGAAAGGATACCGGGCCATGTTCACGAACCAAGCACCGCACCCACCGTATGAACGGCCAACTCTCCACCCTTTCCACTACTTCGCATGGAACACTTCGACCTCTGCGTGATCGGTGGCGGACCCGCCGGGTACGCCGCCGCCATGCGCGCGCTGGACCTCGGCCTGCGCACCGTACTCATTGAAAAGGAGCGTATCGGTGGAACTGGCATCTACAACGGCGCCCTCACCAGCAAGACCCTTTGGGAACTGAGCCAGCGCGTGACCAGCGCGAATGAGGTGGTGCGCGAGCGGGGCCGGCAGCCCTTCAGGCTTTCTTGGGAAGAGATCTCAAAAACGCTCAATGAGGCCGTGTTTGAGCGCAAGTATCTTTATGCATGCCACATGCAGCTGCTGGAGAACAGCGGCGACCGTTTCAAGCATGAACGAGGCTCCGCACGCTTCACCGATCCGCATACCGTGATGGTGAGCCGCGCCGGTGAACGCCAGGCCATCCGCGCGGACCGCTTCATCATCGCCACGGGAAGCCGGCCACGCACCGTGCCTGACATCCAGGTGGACGAGCAGCACATACTCTCCAGTGATGGGATCTTCCGAATCGACGATCTTCCCGAAAGCATCGTGATCATCGGTGCCGGTGTCATCGGCTGTGAGTTCGCGACCATCTTCAGCAACTTCGGCCGCACCCGCGTCCACATTATCGACCGTGCCGAGCGGATCCTTCCGTTCGAGGACGCCGACGTGAGCGAAGTGATCGCGCGGCAGTTCGAACGCAAGGGCGTCATCATCCACCGCGGCGCAAAACTCGACCGCATGCAGGCCTTTCCCCATGGCGTGGAGTATGACCTGTCTTACCCCGACGGCCGCGTCGAGACGGTTTGCACGGAGAAGGCCTTGCTCTCCGTTGGTCGCGTGCCCAACATCGATGACCTTGGACTGGAACACACAGGGGTCGAACGCGATCCTCGCACGGGGAATATCGTCGTGGACGATACACAAAGCAGTGTACCGCACATCCATGTCGTGGGTGATGCCACCGGTTCGCACATGCTTGTGAACCTCGGCGAACTCGAAGGCCGCCACGCCGTGGAACTCATGTGCGGCGAAGATCATAGGCCGCTCAACTATGACAACGTGAGCACGATCATGTTTCTCGATCCTGAAGTGGCCGGGGTGGGTCTGAATGAACAGGAGTGCATCAAGGAGGGCATCGCGCATCGCGTTGCACGCCTGGACTACGCCTGCATCGCGCGCGCCATCGCCATGCGCCGTACGCGTGGCTTTTTCAAGCTCATCGTTACGGATGATGATGAGATGCGCGTGCTCGGCATGCGCGCCGTGGGCGAACATGCCAGCAGCGCCATCCAGACCGTGGCGTTGATGATGCGCACCCGCATGGGCATCCGTGAGTTGGCTGAGCTTGTTCACCCGCACCCCAGCATTACCGAAGGGGTTCAGGAATGCGCACGCATGCTATTGGGCACCTCCATCTTCAAAAGCCCTGTGTTCGGGGACAAGATGCGCTGCACCACTTGGCGCCCGGAGAAGGATTCCGTGAAGGCGGCCTAACGCTACGGCGGCCCCGGATCGCTGAAGGCAGGGTTGTTCACGAACTCCATGTCCGTGAGCGTGTTCAGGAATGCGATGATCTGCGCCCGTTTCGTCGCGTCCAGTTCCAATGTGATCTCCGGATCGGTGAACTTCATGAACGGATCCACCGTGGAACTCGGATGTCCGCCATCATTGTAGTGCGCAAGAACCTCCTCGATCGTAGTGAAACGGCCGTCGTGCATGTACGGTGCCGTGAGCATGATATTCCGCAACGTCGGCGTTTTGAATTTGCCGTTGTCGAACGGATCGCCATTCACTGCCCCACGCCCAAGGTCAGCGAAGGGTTCGGGATCGAGCGCGTTGTTGTGGAACTGCTCGTCCGTGAACAGTCCTGCGGCCTCCACATGACAGTGGAAACAATCCGCGCCACCCTGGCCGATCACCGTTGAATCCATACCCGGGATCTGGAATGGGACACCCTCGGGACCGCCTTCGATCTGGAACAGGTCGTAACCGACCTGTGCATCAACAGGGATCGTCCCTTCGAACCTGCGCCACTTGTCCCACGGACTGTTCGCGCTGATCATTGTGCGCAGGAACTGGGCGATGGCCTTGGCCGCCAGCAAGGAGTCGATGGTGGAGGTACCGAAGGCGGAGTTGAAGAGACCGGGATACGCCGCATCGGCCTGCAGCTTGGCCATGGCGTTTGGCCAGGTCTCGTGCATCTCGATCGGATCGCGCACCGGCATCAGGATCTGTTGTTCCAAGGTGCCCGCTCGGCCGTCCCAGAAGAAACTCTGCGCCCAGCCCAAATTGATGAGCGCCATCGAACTGCGGGTGCCAGCGATCCCCTCAATGCCGGTGCTAACCGCGGTGCCCTCATCAGTGAAGGCGAAGGCCGGTGCATGGCAACTTGAACAACTCATGGTATTGTCGCCGCTCAATCGCTCCTCATAAAAGAGATAGCGCCCAAGTGCCACACCTTCCACCGTCAGCGGATTGTCCGGAGGGATGAACATGGGCGGCAGGTTGCTCGGTATCTGCAGGGCGTAGGGTGTCCCCACTGCACCGCTGGTCCCATCGTCGTCCACTTCCGGTTCTTCCTTCTTGCACGAGGAAGCCAGACTGACGGCCAGAAGTACTCCCAACAAGAAGATCTCGCGTGTTCTCATGGTACCTGGTCCAGTGATCGGTCGTCCGTCAACGCACGAAGGAAAGCGACAAGATCCGCCTTGTTCTGTGTGGTCAGGTCCAACGGTTGAACCAAAGGGTCCTTGATCGGATCGTTCAAGCCGCCGCTGGCGAAGTGTTCAACCACCTCCTCCAAGGTCGCGATGGATCCATCGTGCATGTACGGTCCGGTAAGTGCGACGTTGCGCAAGGTGGGCACTTTGAACTTGCCCCGGTCTGATGGGGAGAGCGTGATGCGTTCACGGCCTGGATCCTCCGTATGATCCACTGTAAGCCCGACGTTCCGGAAGCTATGGTCGCTCAGATCGAAACCGCTGTGACAGCTTGAGCAACGCGTGACGGGACTGATGAACAGCCCATAGCCCCGGTGCTCCGCCGGTGTTAGCGCAGTGGAGTCCGCCTCGTAGAGGAACCGATCATAGCGCGACCAACCGCTTACCAGTGTGCGCTCGTAACAGGCGATCGCGCGTGTGATAACGAAGGGATCGAGTTCGCGACCATAGCCCAGTCGGCTCAGCGCCGCGTACTGCTCGTTGCCACGAAGAAGGGCCGCCGCCTCAACGATGTCGCTCGCCATCTCATCCTCTGCGTGGATGGGCGCCAACACCTGTTGCTCCAGTGTCGGGATCCCTCCATCACGAAAGAGTGAAGGGTGATAGCCCACATTGGCCAAGGTAGGCGCGTTGCGTATGCCGCGCAGGCCATCAGCCCCTTCGCTCAAGGCGACCGTATCGCTGAACGCATCCGCATCGAAGTGGCAGCTCGCGCAAGCGATACCGTGACCTAGGGACATGGCCTTCTCGAAAAAAAGCGCCTTGCCCAGCGTTACACGCGCCACAGTAGGTTCGTTGCCCTGCACTACCGGAAGCGAAGGAGCACCGGCCGGCATGCGCACCATAAACGGCACATCGCGCTCCTCCGGTCCGTCATCATCCTTGCCGCAAGCTATCAACAGCAGCACTGCAAAGGCAACGAGGGGGATGTGAAGCCGTCGCATCCGTCATTCCATGTTGATGGCCTGCACGGCCAGATCGCTCAGGCGCAGCGCTGGTGCCAGGTTCTGCGATTCACCGTGCGACTGGGGGCCCTGGGACAGGTCGAGCAGATCAGTGCCGTCCGTAAAGAAGCGGGCGATATCGATCTCCAGCGTCATTTCGGTCGTTCCGCCATCAGTCACTTCAACGGCGCAAGGGATCGTGCGCTCGCGGTAACACTCATCCCGGCCCGTGTGCATGCTGAAATCATAGGGCGGAGCTCCAGCACCAGCAGCGTCGGTATCATATCGTCCTTCGAACACGAGGAACCGGTACATCGTGGCCCAGGTCCAGTACATGCCCTGCGTGAAATCCAACGGATCCGGGGTGGGCACCGTCGTGAGATCCCGATGATTCAACTCATAGGGCACACCCAAGCCGTAATGCAGGTTGTCGAATACGCCTGGCGTCATCGTGTATGTCCGCTCGACCGGTCCATTCGTCACATTGATCAGCTCTGCCTGGCTCACCAACACCTCCGTGTCGCCCATCAGTAAGAGCGGCGAGAGGTAGAATTTCACCTGTTGTATCTGCACGCGCTCATCAGCCGCGCTCAGATACACGTTGGTCTTGTCAAAGTCCTCACCGTTCCAAGAAGGCCGGAAGGTGACCTTGAGCGTTCCCGACAGTGCGCGTGGCTCCACCGTCGGATCCTGGCGGCAGCCTGCCAGCAGCGCCACCAGTGCAATGACCCATGTGCCCTTCATTCCGCGTGTGTTAATGCGTTGGACAGCTTTTGCATGAGTTCGATCGTGATCGGTTCCACACCATGCACCACCGCACCGTGCGCGATGTCCATGTCTGCCATGAGCGTGTCGATGTTCAGCTCCAAGGGGATGATGACATTGCCTCCGTCGTGCGCATCGGTATGGACCTGGAGCGTCTTCAGGCTGAACAGTGTATCCATTCCGCAGTGGTAACTCAACTGGGGATCTCCGGTCCCGACGATCTCATCCCCATCGCTGGCACTGTCGAAACGGCCATCAATGGTCATGAAGAGGTAGCCCTCGGCCCAGGTCCAGAACATTCCGCTCAATCCGAGGGGGGCCTCAACAAGGGTGGGATCGGTGTCGTTCAGCACGCTGTCCACGCCCAGCCCGAAAGTCATCTCATGCAAGTGTCCATCCAATTGGCCGATGGTGCGGACCATTCCCCCTTCCCATAGGTCCACGAGGTGATATTTCGTCGGAAAGGCGGCAACGGGAGTTCCAGTGTCATCCACAAAGCGGAAGCCGCCGATGTAGAACCGGATTCGATCGATCTTGAAACGCGTACCCATGGCGTCCACCAACGTCATGCTCGTGTCGAAGGCCGCACCATCGTGCGTGAACGCCATGCTCGTGGCCACCACGGTGTTCGCGCCGTCCTCTCCCACGATGTGCTCATGCCCCTCCTCCAGCTCATCCTTGCCACACCCCGCGATCAACAAAGGCACAGCGAGCCACACTTTCAGCGATTTCTTCATGGTCATCAAGTGGGGGATGTTCGGACGTTGTTCGCTGTCCTCGTGCTTCCCATCTCCGCGAAGTTAGGGTCCCGGCCCGCCGACCCCCTTCGCTTATGTCCGTCTTTTCCACCACTCTTGCCCGCCTACCTTCGGCTCCAACCTCTACGGTCGTGTTCCAGGTCCTCCATAGTTCCGCCGGTGCCGGCAAAACGCACGCCCTGGTGAAGCACTACCTCCGTGCGGCTCTGGCCTCGGAAGACCCTGCGGCTTACACCAGGATCCTGGCGCTCACCTTCACCAACAAGGCGGCCGGTGAAATGCGGGAACGTGTCATCGACTACTTGGAAGGGCTTGCTGGCGGCGGAGAACTCTCGATCGCCCTCACTGATGTACACCGTGACCTCATCAGCGGCTATGGACTTTCCCCTGATCAGGTGCGGGACAGGGCCAGCCGAACGCTTGTCCATGTGCTGCACCATTGGCCCCAGTTGGCCATCAGCACCATCGACGCATTCACCCGCCGTGTAGTGATGCCCTTTGCCCGCGACCTGCGGTTGGACAGTGAATTGCGCATGACCACCGAGGAGTTGGACTACCGCGACATGGCCGTGGATCGGCTGCTTGAAGAGGCCGGTACCGATCCGGCACTTACCGAATTATTGATCACCATCTGCGAAGACCTCGTCGGTGATGACCTGGACTGGCGGGCGGACAAACCCCTGCGGGCGTTGGCGACCCAGCTCACCAAGGAGCAGGCTATCCTTCATCTCCACCAGCTTCGCGAGCTCGGGAGCGCTCATTTCCTGGCTATCCGACTGCGCCTGCGGTCCGAGACCCGGGCTTTCAAAGAGCGCATACGGGCCTTGGGGTCGGAGGTGCTGGAAGCGATCGCGGATGCCGACCTCACCCACGAGGACCTCTACTTCGGACAGACCGGCCCGATCAGCTACTTCCGTGCGCTCGCCACCTTCGAGGACTGGCTGGATGAAAAGAAGAACACTCAGAAGGCGTTCGAGAAGGACAAATGGGCCAGCGATAAAACAAGCCCCGAGGCGAAAGCCGCCGTGGAACGCCTTGCTCCCTTGTTCAGGAAGGTGATCAATGAGGTGGAGCACCTGCGCGTGACCGACGAACTGAAGCGCCACGCGGTGGCCTGCGCCGTTCTGCGCGACCTGCTGCCGGCCGCGGCGTTGCACCTGCTGGATGAACGACTGGAGATCATCAAGCGGGAGGAAGGGGTCACCTTTTTCAGCGACCTGGTGAAGAAAGTCGCCGACATCGCGCAGCGCGAACCGGCCCCCTTCCTCTATGAGCGCCTCGGCGATCGATACCGTCATTTCGTTATTGATGAATTCCAGGATACGTCAATGCTGCAGTGGCACGCCTTGCTGCCGCTGATCACCAATGCCCTGAGTTCCGGTGGCTCGGCATTCCTCGTGGGGGATGCCAAGCAGGCCATCTACCGCTGGCGCAATGGTGAAGCACGCCAATTCACACGGCTGCCCCGGCTTTTCGGAAAGGAGCACATGGCCGACGGTGATGCACACGAGGCCGCCCTGGTCCGCGCGTACCAACCCGTGGATCCCCTCACCGAGAACTTCCGTAGCGCCCGCGCCATCATCCGGTTCAACAACCACCTATTTGATGCGCTCAGGAATACGCTGCCCGAAGACTATCGCGCGGTCTACCAAGGGCAAGCCCAACAGGAGGTGAAAAACCTTGATGGCTACGTGTATGCCGCGTGTTCAACGCCTGCGGCCAAGGATGAGGAATCCTCCCAGGATGCCCCCGCAGCGGCCAAGGCCACCATTGATGCGCTGCGCAGTGCGATCGAGGACGGATTCGCACCGGGCCAGGTGGCGGTGCTCGTTCGCACCAAGGCCCAAGCGCGTACCATCGCCCGACACCTGGTCTCATCCGGGTACACGGTGGTTTCACCCGATGGACTCACGCTGGGTGCCGATAGCGGCGCAAGATCCGTTATCGGTGTACTCGCCTGGACCATCCGCCCGGACGATGTGACCGCTGCGCAGGCCGTGCAGTTCATGGCCATGCTTCAAGGTTCGGATGCGACGCTGACCGAAGACCTCGCTGCACCTGCTCAACGCATGCGCATGTGGCAGCAGGAACGTGCGCTGGTGCGCGCACATCAACCCCTTCCGGTGCTCATACTGGCGATCGTGCGCGAGCTCCAGCTCGATCCTGCGCGCGACGGTTTCGTCATGGGCCTGCTCGAAGCGACCCACGCCTTCATCGCCGAACATGGCGATGATGCGTCGGCCTTTCTCGATCATTGGAACAGGACCGCATCGGACCGCACCGTGAGCGTGGCGGACAACCTGAACGCCGTACGCGTAATGACCGTACACACCAGCAAGGGCCTGCAATTCCCCGTCGTGATCGTTCCCTACGCCGATATGGCCGCACGTGGGCCGAAAGACCGCATCTGGATCGATGCCCGCGCTGTGGCCTCGGACCTGCCCGCCGCCCTTGTGAAGCCTGCCAAAATGCTGGAAGCGATCGGAATTCCGGAGCTTGTTGCGGAAGATGAACTCTCCCGCTTGGATCTGATGGATCTTTTCTATGTGGCACTCACGCGACCTGAACAACGGTTGTACCTGTTCTTCGATGGTGCCCGGAAAAGCGGCATCGGTTACGACGCTCGAACGGTACTCAAGTTGGAACCCGGCGGCATCAACGAATATGGCGGACGCTCGCCCGCCGTTCCTTCCAACGCACGAAAAACGAACGATCAGGTCCTTCTTTCCCCTGGCCTATCGACCGGGCCTGCCCGTATCACCGTACGCGAAGAGGCCCCTGAGAACTGGGATCCCTGGCACCCTGACCCGGCGCGCGCGCATGGCCAAGCAATGCACGCCATTCTCGCCCGCGTGCGACTTCCGGAGGACCTGCCGAACGCGATTGACGTTGAGGCACCGGTCTGGGGGATCGGCGCAGCGGAGAAAACACGTATCCACGATCATTTGGCCGAAATGCTGGCCAAACCCGAGGTGTTGCGGTTCTTCGCACCCGGGCTATCTGTGCGGACGGAAGCCACACTCATCGACCGCGATGGACGCGCACACCGGCCGGACCGGGTCTCTACGGACGGAGTGGTCACCCGCGTCCTGGACATCAAGACCGGATCGCCAGCGCATCATCACCATGATCAGGTGGCCACTTACCTGCGTTTACTGCGCGAAGCCGAAGGGATCGAGGTAACCGGCCATTTGCTCTATGTTGCCGACGCCGCGATCGTGGACGTGCATGACCGCGCGATGGACTCTGCACCATGAGCAACCCGAAGATCACATGGAACGTGAACGTGTTCGACGACCTGACCGGACGGGAGGTCCATGAGATCTTGCGGCTTCGCGTTGATGTTTTCATCGTTGAGCAACGCTGCGTCTATCCTGAAGTCGATGGCCAGGACCTCACAGCGATCCACATCTTGGGCCTTGCGGAGAAGGGGGATCTGGCGGCGTACGCGCGGATCCTCCCTCCCGAGCCGCACGGACCGCCACACATCGGCAGGGTGATCGTGGCGCCTGCTTTCCGGGGCCGGCACCTCGGCAGGCACCTTATGCATCAAGCCCTGCGGGAGGTCGAACGACGGTATGGCACACCGCGGAGCGCATTGGCCGCCCAGGCGTACCTGGTCGACTTCTATGGTTCGTTCGGCTATATCCCAACAGGTGATGAATACCTGTGGGACGGGATACCGCATGTGGACATGATGCTTGACCCGGCCTGAACGATACCCCACCCTTGCACCCGTGTTGACAACTGCCCGACGAATTCCACTTCGCGGCAGCTTCAGGCGACTACTTTGGGCAGCTAGAACCCGTCCGCAACAACGCGGATAACCAAAACACCTGCGACCATGGCCGTTGAAGCATACTGCGTGAAGTGCAAAGCGAAGCGTGAAATGAAGGATCCCAAGGAGAACACGATGGCCAATGGCCGCAAGGCGATGAAAGGCACCTGCCCGACGTGCGGCACGGGCATGTTCAAGATCCTCGGCAAGTAGGCCCTTCCCCATTATCTGCCGTGTCACGGGCGACCATCCGCCCGTGACTGCGCGTGCCTTAGAACCTTCCATCTTGATGGACCGTTCAAGCCTGCCGAGCCCAAGAACATGCGTCGTCGTGCGAGCGTCTTGGTGCTTTGAACGCACCCCTCTCAGGGTTCGGCATGAACATCCGCTTTGCCCTTCCTGCTTCACGCACCGCACGTTTGCTCGGTTCCGGCGTTGCGCTCTTGGTGTTCATGCATCTGGTCGGCACGCTGTGCCATCTTGTGTTCCACCTGAAAGCGGCGGCCTTTGTCACGCTCTTCGACCTTGATCTGGGGACCAATCTCCCGACCTTTTATACCTGCTTCCTCTTATTCATGTGCGCTGCGCTCTTTGGGGCCCACAGCCTATTGCCGAACGCCAAGCAGCGGTATGGCTGGTTGGTGATGACCGGCGCATGCGTGTTCCTCGGTGTGGATGAAGGATCGCGGATCACCGAAGGTTTCTTGCTCGATACCGTCCGATCGCTGAACCACGGCCAGAACAACGGTAGCGACCAGGGGTGGTTGCACCATGTCTGGGTGTTGCCTTTCGGCATCGCAGCAGCCTTACTCGTGCTTGTCCTCAGTAAGTGGATGTTCGCCTTGGACAAGGCCACGCGGCTCGGTCTGATCATGGGCGGATCGGTCTACATCACCGGGGCCGTATTCATGGAGTTGTACAGTGGTCGCATCGCTGAACACATTGACCAGAGATCCCTCGCCCCAGGCATCTTGGACCACCTGCCCTGCGAGGTCTATCCGGCCAACAGCTGCCATCTCTATGCGAGCCCTTCGTACATCATGGCCTACACGGTCGAAAAAACGCTGGAGATGACAGCCCTCGTGATCTGCGCATGGACACTCATGAGGGCGCTCGGGCGCGAACGCGTGACGGTGGAGATCGCTACCGCTCCGATAGCCGGCATGTAGGCACCCCTTTCAGTTCCACGCCAACGCGAGGGTGCTGGCGCGATCCACCTTCCCGCTGCCCGTTCGCACGAAATCCTTCAGGGTGATCACCCGGTGCGGCCGCTCGTGCTCATAGAGCACCCCCTTGATGTCTTCGATCACATCCGGGGGTGTTTGGCGCTTGTCACTACCCGTTTCCAAGAAGAGCACCACGCTCTGCCCGAGGCGCTCGTCAGGAAGCGCCGCGAAGAAATGAGGGTAGGCGACAATGCCGGCGGTCATCGCTTCCAGGCGCTCCGGATGGATCTTCCGCCCTCCGCTCAGGATCACATTGTCCCGCCGGCCCAGCCACCGCATGTGCTTGGCATCCTGCAGTTCCGCGATGTCATTCGTGATGTGCTCCTTCTCCGTCAGATGGGGTGTGCGTACGATGAGGCATGACCGGTCGTCAAGCGCGAAGGACACGTTCCCCAAGGCGGTGTACAGATCGCCGCCGCCTTCACCATTCAACTCCCGCAACGCAACGTGTGTGAGCATCTCTGTGCTGCCATAGCCCAAGACCACTCGCGTGCGCAGGCCTTGCAGCCGCTCGACAAGCGCATCACTCACCGGCCCACCGCCAAGAAGTACCGTATCGAACTGCTCTTCCACGCGCGCACGATCATGCTGGAGCGCCGTATGCAATTGCATAGGAACCATGGCCGCGAACCGGAACCTGTCCATGGTGCGCAGGTTGCGCAAGATTCCGCCACGCGGATCGATGGCGTGCAGGTCCAGTCCGATCAGCATCGCCCGTGCCAACATCATCTTTCCACCGATGAACTCACATGGAAGACCGAGCAGTACACGATCACCTTCCTTCAGGTCGAACGCATCACGCGTGATGCCAGCGCTGGCCACCAGGTCGCTCGTGCTGAAGGTGTGGCTGCGGGGCATGCCGGTGGTCCCGCTCGTCCGAGCGTTCAGGATACCATCGTCCGAAAGCAACTCACGCAGGGTGGAGCGCAGATCGCTGGCCCAGGCCCCGGAACGATACTGGAGGACCAGTTCATCCGCCCATCGCAGCATATCCGCACCCTCCAAGGTGATGCCATCGGCGATGAGTCGTTTGAATGGGGAGATCATGGACCGACGAATAATAGCGGACGGCCGAAGGTAGCTCAGCCAAGGATCCGCGAAAGGTCCCAATCCGCTTCTGGCCTGTACCACAATTCTCCATTCACCACCACCAAGGGTGCCGGGATATTGTCCGCATAGACCCCGCCCGTACCCAAGCCCTGCGCGCGGTCCACGCGCAAGGTCGCGGTCCACTGGGCCGTAGCGTTCAACCCGATGCTGCTCTCCAACGCGCTGGTGATCCACCATCCGATGCCACGGGCTTTGGCCAAGGCGATCCATTCTTCCGCTGCGGACCAACCACCCACCAGGCTTGGTTTGATCACGATGTGCCGGGGTTTCACGGTATCCAGCAGATCCGTTCTCGCATCGCGTGTATTGAGGCCAATGAGGTCTTCATCGAGCGCTATCGGTATGGGCGATGAGGCGCAAAGCTCCTCCATCACTTCATACAGGCCGGGCGGTACCGGTTGTTCGATGCTCTCCACTTCCAGATCGGCCAATCGCTTGAGTACTTCCGGTGCGGTACGTGCATCGAACGCCCCGTTCGCATCCACTCGCAAGGTGATGGCCGTCGCACTGAATTCAGCTCGCACGCTTCTCAGCAATGCCAGTTCCTCTTCGATCCCGATCGCTCCGATCTTCATTTTGATCGTGGTGAATCCCTTGTCGATATGCTCGCGGATGCGCTGCCGCATGGTGGACCTGTCGCCCATCATACAAGGCCATTGATCGGGATGCCCAGCTTGCCCAACGTGAACGCTGATGGATAGAGCACTTTGCTACCGCTGGCGTCGAGGTCCTGCACGCATTGCTCAACAGCGAAGCGCACACTCGGAACTTCCACCAGATCAGTGGTGAGGCGATCGCGCCAGTTGCTGGTGTCCGCGCAGAGTTCCGTCAACTTCAACCTCACATCCGCCGGGAACTCCTTGCTGTGGCCAGGAAAGAGCGCGGCTTCGCCGATGCCTTTCACCTCGGGGCGTTCGCTGTGCCAAGCGATCAAATACCAAACCGTGCGCGCGTGTATCGGGCCCTTCGATGTGCCCAGCTCAAACTTGGGGGTAAGCGTGATCTCCTTCCAGACGGCATGTATCATACCGCCAAGATGAGCCCCAAGGAGAACAGCAAAGCGGTGAGGAATGTACCCATTGCCAACACCTTGAGTTGGGGATCGAGGGCGCGCGGCTCCGGGGCGGTCCAGATCTTCTTCAAATGGATGATGAATCCCGGCACAACGAGCAGAAAGAGCCAGGTCTGCCAACGCAGCATCATCCATGCGAAGATGACCAATGCGGCAAGTCCACCAGCGACCAGAAAGGTGTGGTACCATTTGGCTTTGGCGGACCCCATGCGCACGACAAGTGTTCGCTTCCCGCTGGCCGCATCGTTGTGGATGTCGCGCATATTGTTCACGTTGAGGACGCCGCTGCTCAACAGACCGAAGGCGATGGCGGGCGGGAGAACAAGCGGGTGAATCGATCGCGCGTGCAAGAAGTATGTTCCGCACACTCCAACGATGCCGAAGAAGAGGAACACACTGATATCGCCGAGCCCGGAATATCCGTACGGGTTGCTGCCGAACGTGTACTTGACCGCCGCGCCGATAGCCGCAAGACCGATCACCAGGAACACGAGCGTGGTGATGGACAGTCCGAGCGCGGAAGTGATCAACACACATCCGCTGATGAACGCGAGTGTGCCGCAGATGACCATGGCGCGTTTCATCTGTCCGGGTGTGATGGCTCCGCTCTGCACCGCGCGCTGCGGGCCTACACGGTCCTTGTTGTCCGTGCCGTGCTGGTGATCGCCCAGATCGTTGGCCAGGTTGCTGAGTATCTGGAGGAGAACAGCGGTAAGCAGTGCTAAGACGAGAACGGATGTGCTAAAGGCGTCGTAGTGCATGACCGCTCTGCGTCCATACCATGCCAGCGCACTACCAACAACGATACTGCTCACCGCCAATGGCAGCGTACGCAAGCGGAAAGCGGAAAGCCAGTGCTTCATGCGCTGCGAAGGAACAACGCAACCGCGTTCATGCGCCAGGGTACACTTTCTTCACCGCTTCATGCCGCGTGTTCACCTGCAACTTCTCGTAGATGTTGCGGATGTGTACACGCACCGTACCGATGCTGATGCCGCCCTTATCGGCCATTTCCTTGTACATGAGGCCAGCGGCCAATCCGTCCACGATCTCGCGTTCCTTGGCTGTCAGTTGATGATCACTGATGTTCGCGCGCGCCTGTCCTTGGAAACTGCTCACGACCAGTCGTGCGATGGCCGGGCTCATCGGCGATCCGCCTTCCATCACACCGTGAATGGCGGGCACCAGCTCCTGCGCACTCAAGCTCTTCAGCAGATACCCAGTGGCTCCTGAACAGAGTGCTTGGAAAATGTAATTCGGATTCTCGAACACGGTGCTGATGATGTACTGCACCTGCGGGTTCACCGGCTTTGCTTTCGCTACGCAATCGATCCCGTTCGTGCCGGGCATGTTGATGTCCATCACCACCACTTCGGCCTCTTCACCGGTGAAATCCTTCAGGAAGGCGTCACCGCTGGAGAAGGCCTTGATGAATTGGATGCTGCTGTCTTCCGACAGAATGCGCCGCACCAGGTCACGGATCTCTTCATCATCTTCCACCACGATCACCCGTACGCGTTTGGCCATGGGCCGAAGTTCGTTCATCGCAGTGGACCATGCGCATGCAACACCGTGCCCCTGCCTGGAGCGCTGGTGATGGTAAGCTGGCCGCCGTGCTGTGCGATGCGAAGTGGCATGTTCCTCAATCCATTGCCGCGGTCTGGCACGTGAGCCGGATCGAAGCCGATACCATCATCGTCCACGCGGAGTTCGAACGCGTTCGAACGCAGATCCATTTTCACCCGCACCAGCTTGGCGTGCGCGTATTTGAGGATGTTGTTGAAGCACTCGTTCAAGACCAGATGCAGGTCGCGTTTCAATGCCGGCTCCATGTTGCCCTGCGGTTGTTGCGCGTGCAGATCGAGCTCGAACCTGATGCCGTTATCACCGAGCAACCGCTGGGACAGGTCGCGCACATGGTCGAGCATGCCTTGGTGCGTGTCGCGTTGTGGATCTACGGCCCACACCACATCGCTGAGCGCACGGCTCACATGTTTGGCGTGTTCACTGATCCGTGCGAATGCCTTTCCTGCTTCTGCGGGATCATTGGTGCGCTGCGATGACACCCCGCTCAACAGCGCGATCTTCGTGAGTGTGGCCCCGATCTCGTCGTGGATATCGCGCGCGATGCGGGTACGCACCTCCTCTGCTTCACGGGCTTTCTCGCTGGCGATGAGCTGGGACTGCGTGCGTTGTATCTCCTCGTTCTTCGCCAGAAGTGCTTCGGCCGCTTTGCTCTTCGCCCTGTATGAGCGGTACCATACGATGGCCAACACAAGAGCAAGGGCACCGATCGCGATGGCTGCCCATTTCCGCAGTTGTTCCTTGTGCAGGTCAGCCTCGGCCAGGGCCTTGTCCGTCTCGCGTTCGAACTCCTGGCGGGCGGCCTCTGTGGCCCGCACCTTCGCGATGCCCATATCCGCCCAGATGTTGTTCTTCCCTTCCTCCAGGTCCCTATAGGCCGCCGGCCAGTCGTTCGTGTTCGCGTGGGCCAACGAACGCAAAAGCACGATCGTGGCCATGCTGTTCGTATCCTCCATCATTACCGCGATACGCAAAGCGCTGTCCAGATCGGCGATGTAACCGTCCACATGGCCCAAGGGCATCCGTGTCCGGGCCCGGAAGACGAGGAACCGCATGATCATGTCCGGGTCGTTCAGAAATTCGGGGTGTGCCGCGATGGAGTCGACCTCTGCCCGCTCCAACTCGTGCTTGCCTTCAGCGTAATAGTTCTCCGCCAGGTTGAACCGGGTGCCAGCGACGTGCGACATGTCCCCGATGCGCTGGTAGACCTCCATGGCCTCGCCGAAATAGTATACGGCGCTGTCCCACTGGCGCATATTCGTCATGGTAGAGCCCATCCCATGAAGAGCATTGCCAAGGTCCATCCCCGGTTCTTCATTCCCCAGTTCCAGGAAGGCCTCGTAATATTTGGCGGCGCTGTTCGTGTTGTCGCCCATCTCGCGCAGGGTGTGACCTTCATATGTGAGGGCCCTGCCCTGCTCCCGATGATCTCCGATGCTGCTTGCCAGCTTCTGCATCCGCTGGAATTCTTCCATGGCCAGGTGCCACTGCCCCATGCTGAAGCAGGCCATACCCTTGAGCTTGACGAGCCTCACCAGTTGTTTCTGGGAGCCCGCGTTCTTACCGCTGGTTCCAGTGAGCCTACCGATGCCCAGCTCCGTGGTGGCCAGCACGCTGTCCATATCACCGCTGAGCCAGTAGAACTGGGCCAGCTTTCCGCAACCCGCCCCATAGGCGGAATCGCTCATGACCTGCGTTCGCAGGATCTGGCGAAGGCTGTCGATCGCCGGATCCTGCGCGACCGATTGGCTTATCCGGATCAGTATTGCAGAAAGGAAAAGCAGGCACTGATGACGCGACATCTCAGCCTATTTGGGTGGTGTAGGTGTTCAGGTCCAGCAGCAGGCGCTTTCCCAAGAGCGTGAGGGCGCCCGCACTCGTGATGTGTTTGATGAGTTCGAGCGCAGCGATGTTGGCCATGATGGCGTTGCTGGCCGCCATGGTGGGTGCGATGCTGCGCGCGTTGAAGGCTTTTATGTTGTCTGGTTGTGCGTCGATCAGCGGCGCCCATGAACTCAGGAGCTCCGCATACCCCGCTGTGTCGGGACCGAGCAGTGGCCCGATGAGACCTTGGGTGGTCATGTAGCCGCATTTGATGAAATGATACCGGTTCGCCAAGCGGGCGTCGCTCAGCCAGTTCACAAGCTGAACGGGCTTGTCAGCGCTCAGCATCACATGCCGGACTTCCGGAAAGGTACCGATCAACTGTTGCCAGTCCGCTGCGCTCCGCACAATAGCATGTCGCGGTGTGATGTTGCAGTTGGGGGCTATCCGCAAGAGGCCGTCACGGGCGGCGTCCACTTTCAGCCGGCCAACATCGGTCGCCGCAAAAAGGATCTGACGGTGCAGGTTGCTCGCTTCCACCACATCACCATCCACCAGGATGAGAAGGCCCACACCGGCCGCCGCCAACGATAGCGCCACTTGATGCCCGATGCCACCCAGACCCAGGATCAGTACGTGCGCATCGGCCAAGCGTTGTTGCCGGGCCAACACTTCGTTCTGGTCGTCCGCGGGAACCAACGCATCCAACAACATGTGTTGGCGGTCGAAGCGTGTGTCACCTTGCTCCTGCGGATCGAAACGCTCGACCAACTTCAACTCAAAGAGTCGTGCGAGCAATTCATCGATGAGTTGTGGACTCGCGTTCATCCTGCGCGACAGGTCCAACCGCAGCGCGAGCTCTTCGGGCGCCTTCTCCAATGCAGACAGCACAAGGTCGAAGGCCTCGCCTGCCGGAAGTGTCGCGTCGTTCTGGAGGTCGCGCACCACGCGCACCACGGCGCCCTCTTGCAGGAAGCGCAGGTGACGTTTGAACCGGAGGTGAACGGCCATGGAGCGATGATAACGCACAATACTCGCGTGCCACGAAAACCGCGCACACGGGCACTGCTGACGCTGTTGGTCAGTTCCGGTCCCAGCCGCCGCGGCCTTCGCCGTCCATGCCGCCTTTGTATACGCCTTGGTCGCCATCGGGAACTTTCGTCTCCTTCACCTCAGCCGGTTGTTCCACGTGTGGTTTGGCGGGTGCTGTCGCAGCCGGGCCATTGATGCCGAGCAGAAAAGCGAGAACAGTTATCGGGTTCATGTGCGTTGGTGTTTGATGGAACAAAAGTGATGGTACTCTCCGCCGCCTGCCATACCATGTGGATGGTACTGCTTCGCCTTCCTCTCCAGCACCTCATCCGCATATGATGAAGATGGTATGGCGCAACCCACGCCAGCGCACTCCTTTCGCACCATCGAACGACAAGCCATGAAGAAGACATTCCTCCTCCTTGCCATTGCATCAACGCTGGATGCCCCCGCCGCCGATCTGCTCGTAGCCATCGGGGGAGGCGGTAGCGTTCATCCGTCCATCACCTCCGCGCTAGCCGCCGCTGTGGATGGAGACCGTATCCTGGTAGCGCCTGGGACCTACAATGAGAACATCACCATCATCCGTTCGGTGGAGATCGCCAGCAACTCACAAACGTTGCGCTATTCCGTGAACGGAAACCTCTCCTTCAGTCCGGCCAGCCCCGGTGCGCGCACGGCAACCGTGGTCAGCATGGTGCTCTCGGGTAATATCACGGACAATGGTGCCTCCGCTCCCGCCGGAAGCATCCTTCGCCTGATAGATTGCAAAGTGAACCATGTGTACACCACCTCGAATACGATACGCTATGTGCTGTTCTCGGACTCGGTGATGAATAGCGCTAGCCTGTGCAAGGCCGATGTGGTGGATTGTTACCTGCGCTCGAATGCCGGTTCGATCCCTGCGCTCAACTTCTTCGGCACTACAGCGGTAAATACCATCAACCACGTGGTAGGCAATGAACTTGTCACACAACCCGGTTCGCTCCTGCCGCTGTTGCAGTCCAGTCCCTTCCAACCCCTTCGCGCCGAGAATAACATCCTGCGCTTGCAGCAGAACGATGCGTTCGTTATCGGTTCCACCGCCTCGCTGCCGACTACGACGCCGGGCACCTTCATCAACAATTCCATCATCCGCGTTGGATCCACCGCATGGCAGCTCGTGAACTGCCAAGAGGATGATGCCAACTACCAGCTGGATGTGCGCAATAACTTCAGTTCCTCAGTGAACGCACCGACGATCACCAACAACGGCGCATTGATCGCACTGGGCTACAACGTCTTCGTGGGCAACCTGACGCAAGTGGTCATTGCCACTGGTGCGCCCGTGCCGGGCAGCGCTGCCATCAATGCTGGCGATCCCGATGCGGCCTACACGGACCTCGACCTGTCGCGCAACGATGCCGGCTGCTACGGTGGCAGTTTCACGCGGGACAACTTCGATGACCCGATGCCCACCTCGGCTGTTGTGCTTTTCCTGAACGTGCCTCGCCGAACCACCACCGGAGCCTTCTCCATTCCCATCACCATCGACGGCATCGACCGCTGAACCCCGGATCATGCGCTATCTATCCTTCCTCTTCGCAGTGATGTTCTCCAACGTCGTGCACCCGCAATTGCCAAAACTCCTTCATGCCGAGTATTTCTGGGACACGGACCCGGGCCAAGGTGCAGGACTCCCACTTTCCGCGACCGACGGCGGACTCAATTCCGCTTTCGAGCAGGCCATGGCCACGCCCAATACACCTTCGACCGGACTTCACAAACTGGGGGTTCGTGCGAAAGGCAGCGACGGCGCGTGGGGGCCCTTGTTCAGCGCCCTTGTTGATGTACTTCAAGTGGATCAACTGCGGTTGCAGGGTTTCTATTTGTACTGGGACGATGAACCGGTCATAGGAAGCTCATACGTCGAATTCGACGGACCCGAGCATGCCTTTGAGACCGTGACTTCCACCTTAGGCAAACCGGAAGTGCCGGGTTTGCACACGTTGACCGTGCATGCTGTGCAAGCCGACAACCAATGGGGGCCGCCTTTCCGCAGCGTGGTGCAAGTGGACCTGTCGCCACCGGTATCGTTCACCTTCGATCTGCGCGTGGCCCTACAAGGCTGCATGGGCACGGGCAACCTGATGAGCAATGGCCTTCGCAACAGCGGACTTGTTCCGCTAGTGGAACCGTACAGCGCGCTTGGCTTCGACCTGGGAAGCAATGCCGGAACAAGTACAACGAACGCGGTATTGAATACGACCTTCCCTCCAGGGGCCTCCGTAGTGGATTGGATCCTCGTCGAATTCAGACCGCTACAGGCACCGGACTACCTGATGGCCAGCGTGCCGCCCG
>JANOPI010000439.1:0-4650 GCA_031421755.1 Flavobacteriales bacterium
AGTTCCAGTTGGGCGAGACCTACATCAACCTGGAGAAGAACACCGAGGCGCTGAAGTACTACACACAGGTGGTCGAGGGCCATCCCAACTGCCCCCATATGCGGCAGAGCATGCTACAGATCGCGCTGATCCACCAGCGGCAAGGCCAGACCGAAAAGGCGATCACCGACTTCAAGGCCGTGATCGCGAAGTACCCGACCGTGGATGAGACCCGCGAAGCGCTCGCTGGCCTGGAGAGCATTTACGTGGAGTTGGGGCGTGTAGCCGAGTACGACCAGTATGTGAGCACGCTCACCTTCGTGGACAAGAGCACGCTGGACTTCGATGAAAAATACTACCGCAGCGCGGAGACGCTCTACATAGCCGAGAAGTGCGATCAGGCCATCGGTGCCTTCGCCGATTATCTCGCCAAGTATCCGCGCGGCGCCTTCACGCTGAACGCCCTGTTCTACAGCGCCGATTGCCTGTACCGCGCGAAGAAAGACGCCGATGCGCTGCCCAAGTTCGAAGAGGTGATCGCCCGGGACAATGGCCAATTCCTGGAAGCATCGCTATATGCCGCCAGCGATATCCAATACCGCGATCAACGATGGGAAGGCGCACTGGGCCACTTCGAACGGTTGGAGAACGTGGCCGCCACACCGCAGAACGTGCTCGCCGCTCAGGTCGGCCAGATGCGGTGCTTGAAGAAATTGGAGCGTACGGATGCGGCTGGCGTCGCTGCTGAAAAGGTGCTGAAGAACGCCGATGCCAACACGGACCTGAAGCACGAGGCGGGACTGGTATCCGCACTGGCCATGCTCGGACGGAATGAACTGGATGGCGCTTACACGAAGTTCAAGGCTGTGGCCAAGGACAGCAAGAACGCCACCGGTGCAGAGGCGAAGTACAATATGGCCTACATCCGCCACCTTCAGAAAAAATACCGCGATGCCGAGACCGAAGTGTTCGACCTGGCCAAGAAGTTCGCAAGCTATGACTACTGGAAGGCCAAGGGCTTCATCCTGCTCGCTGACGCATACGTGCAGTTGGATGATCGCTTCCAAGCAAAAGCCACCTTGCAAAGCGTGATCGACCATTGCGATGATCCGGGGCTGGTGGAGGAGGCGAGACGAAGACTGGACGTGATCGAACAGAGCGAGGTGCAGCCACAAGCACCGCAGGGGCAAGAGCAGCCGGAGATCGACATGAACGACGGCAACAAGTGAGCGCCATGAAGATCTCCATCCTCCATTCCGCGACCCCGGCTCAAGGCCGGGGTGACAACAACGCTTTGCGCGCGATCGGCGCGGGAGCGCCGATCGCGCGCAAGAACCGCAATGTCATGCCGGGCTCGACCCGGCATCGCTCCTTCGTCATACTGGCTTTCACTACGATGAGCGGTTTTCTATCCGCACAGACCACACCCGGCGGCACCTATACCATCGAAGGCGACTTCCTGCGCACGATCAACTCCGTGCAGAAGCTGGACCTGCGCCCGGAGTCCATCGATACCGTGCTGCCCGTAACGCCGATGCAGTACACCATGCTCCCGGTGAAGGCGGACGTGCCCGCTCGCGTGGACAGCATCGAAGCGGCCAAGCTCAACATCCAACTCGCCCAGCAACGCCTGTACAAAGGTTTCGTGAAGGCCGGGTTCGGCTTGTACACCACCCCGCTCTTCGAGGTTTACTACGACCAGATCCGCAGCAAGAAGAACGGCTACGGTATCCACTACAAGCACATGAGCAGCAACGGTGGATCGGATGACGTGGGGCCGAGCGACTACAGCTACAACAGCGTAGACGCCTTCTACAATGCCTATCTGAAACACCACGAAGTCACAGGCAAGCTCATGTATGATCGCCGCCGCGTGAGCTACTACGGTTACGATTCGAACGACAGTATAGAGGACCTGCTCGACAGCAAGACACTCGCGGATGATGCGCGTAAGCAGGTCTACAACGACATCGGTTTCGCCGCCCGATTGAAGAGCCTCTACAAGGACAGTACGAAGCTCGCGCACAACGTGGGGCTCGAAGTCCACAACTACAAGAACCTGGTGGGCAGCACGGAGACCAACATGCGCTTCGATGCCACGCTCGGCATGGAAATGGGCGCGGAGACCTACGGCGGAACGTTGCTGATCGACAACAATGCCTACCGCGCGGTACTCGGCAGCGGGTTGGAGGACATCCGCACCAACGGCGTGATGATCGGAGCGGAACCCTTCGTGAGCACCAAGAGCGATAAGTACACCGTGAAGGTCGGGGCCGGCCTCTTCCTCGATTCACAAGGCAAGACCACCTTCCATTTCTACCCACAGGCCTACCTGGACTATTCGCTCTTCGACGACATGTTGAAACCCTATCTGGGCGTGGACGGCCGTCGCATACGGAACAGTTTCCGCAGCCTCACCCGTGAGAATCCCTGGTTGAGCGGAGCGCCCGGATTGGCGAACAGCAGCTTGATGTACGACATCTACGGTGGCCTGCGTGGGAGCTTCAGCAGCGACATCGGCTTCGACGTGCAGGTGAGCGGCAGCCGCATGAAGAACCGACCGCTCTACATCAGTACGCCCACACTCATCGACAGCACTTCACTGGGCAACCGATTCGGTATCGCCTATGACGAGGTGGGGCAATTGGATCTGAGCGGCGAGGTCACCTACAGCCATAGCGAGCACATCGATGTCACCGGACGCATCGATGTGTTCACCTACACCACCGATAACCAGGCCGAAGCGTGGAACCTGCCGCCGTACAAACTTTCCTTGGGCGCTCGCTACGACTTCCGCGACAAGCTGATCGTAAAGCTCGAAGCGCAGTTCTTGGGTGCCCGGAAAGCAGGCTTCATCCTTGATCCCGGAACACCCACGTTCGCTGAGTACAATGGCGAGATCGTTAGCGGCAACCTTGATGGCTTCTTGGATCTCTACTTCGGCGTGGAGTACCGCTACACCAAGCGCCTCAGCCTGTTCTTCGACGTGAGCAACCTGAGCGCCAGCAAATACGAGCGGTGGTACGGTTATCCGGTGCAGCGGACACTCGTCATGGGCGGGGCGACCTATGCGTTCTGAAATGGTGGAAGGGGGCGGTCTGGAACGGAGAAAGTCACAGAGACAGGCACTTTCGCACCTGCCAGCCCTGCACATTCCACTCGATCACGTCCCCTGTAAAACACGCCGTCCTACCAAGCGTTAATTATCAACAAACATCCCGTCCCTGTTGGGTTTTTCCCGTCGGCGGAGGTGGGCGTTGAGGTACCTTCGCGTGCCTTTCAAAAAGGGCGATTTTCACCTCAAGGTAACATGGCAGAGACCGTAGAAATGAGCGAGACGAAAAAGTCAGCATCGGCGTCCTATTCGGCCGACAGCATCCAAGTATTGGAAGGACTTGAAGCGGTGCGGAAGCGCCCCGCGATGTACATCGGCGATATCGGTACCAAGGGCCTGCATCACTTGGTCTATGAGGTGGTCGACAACTCCATCGATGAGGCCCTCGCCGGCCATTGCGATACCGTCAACGTCACCATCCTCCCGGACAACAGCATCCGCGTGAAGGACAACGGCCGCGGCATTCCCGTGGCCATGCACACCAAGGAGAAGCGCAGCGCGCTCGAAGTGGTGATGACCGTGCTGCACGCCGGTGGCAAATTCGACAAGGACAGCTACAAGGTTTCCGGCGGTCTGCACGGTGTAGGCGTCAGCTGCGTGAACGCGCTCAGCAGCCACTTGCAAGTGGACGTGTTCCGTGAAGGACAGGCTTACCGCCAGGAATACAGCGAAGGCAAGCCGAAGTATCCGGTGAAGGAGATGGGCAAGACCGAGGACCGCGGTACCACCGTCACCTTCTCGCCCGACCTCACGATCTTCCAAGCGAGCGAGTACAATTTCGATACGCTCAGCGCACGCCTCCGCGAGTTGGCCTACCTGAACAAGAATATCAAGCTCACCCTCACCGACGAGCGTCGCACCAACGATGACGGCACCTTCGTCAACGAGACCTTCCTGAGCTCGCTCGGCCTCCCGGAATTCGTGCGCTTCCTGGACGGCACCCGCCTGCCACTGATCGAGGACGTGATCCACATGACCGGCGAGAAGCAGGGCATCCCCGTGGAGATCGCGATGATCTACAACGACAGCTTCAGCGAGAACGTCCACTCGTACGTCAATAACATCAACACGCACGAAGGCGGCACGCACTTGGCCGGTTTCCGCAGCGGCCTCACCCGCACGCTGAAGAAATACGCCGATAACAGCGGTGCCGCGCAGAAGCTCAAGTTCGAGATCAGCGGCGACGACTTCCGCGAGGGCCTCACCTGCGTGATCAGCGTGAAGGTGCAGGAGCCCCAGTTCGAGGGACAGACCAAGACCAAGCTCGGCAACAACGAAGTGAGTGGTGCCGTGAATATGGCCGTGAGCGAGATGCTCGAAAACTACCTCGAAGAGCATCCGCGCGACGCCCGCCAGATCGTGGACAAGGTGATCCTGGCCGCTACCGCCCGCCACGCCGCCCGCAAGGCACGCGAAATGGTGCAGCGGAAAGGCGGCTTTACCGGCGCAGGGCTTCCCGGCAAGCTCGCCGATTGCAGCGAGAAGGACCCCAGCCTCAGCGAGCTGTTCCTCGTCGAGGGCGACTCAGCCGGTGGCACCGCCAAGCAGGGCCGCAA
>JANOPI010000440.1:0-5025 GCA_031421755.1 Flavobacteriales bacterium
CTACACCACCGTGCAGACCGTGACCGCCACCGGCAACTACGGTCCCTTCGGTCCTTATGCCAGCGGCTCGGCGGTACACGTGCGGCTCGTGCACAACGGAAGCGCGACATGCAACCTGGACCTGAACAACGTGGTGACCACGTGCAACGGCCCGGGTTCCACGTGTACGTACTCCAGCACCACCACGTCGAACATCGCGGACAACAGCACAGTGACCAACACGATCACCGTGCCCGCGCTCGGTGGCCAGGTGATATCGGACCTCGATGTGTTCGTGTACATCACGCACCCCAATTCCGCCGACCTGCGCCTCTCGCTCCTGAGCCCCACGGGCACGAGCATCGCGCTGATCAATACGGGCGTGTGCGGCACGAACGATAACCTGACGGTGGAGTTCGATCAGCAGGCGCCTTCCGCCATCGGCGCGGTCTGTCCGATGACCAACATCTACGCCATCCCGGCGGCCTCGCTGGCCGGCTTCAATGGCCAAGTGATGCAGGGCACATGGACCTTGAGTGTGCAGGATGTCGCTACCGGCAACACCGGGGTCCTGAACAGCTGGTGCCTGATGCCCACGCTGGCACTACCGTGCGTTGCGCCCACGGCCACCGCCACAACGCTATGCGCAGGAACGCAGTATAGCGTGAGCGTGAACCTCACCAGCATGGGCAATGCGACCAGCATCGCCATCCAGGTGGACAATGATGCGGGCGGACCGAACGGCTACACCACCGTGCAGTTCGTGACCGGCACCGGCATCCACGGGCCCTTCGGTCCCTATGCCAGCGGCTCGGCAGTGAACGTGCGGCTTGTACACAACCTCGATGCGGGTTGCAACGTGGTCATCAACAATGTGGTCACCACCTGCAGCGGTCCGGGTTCCACGTGTACCTACTCCAGCACCACACCAACGACCATCGTGGACAACACCACGGTGACCAACACCATCACCGTGCCGGCACTGGGCGGCCAGACGATCACAGACCTCGATGTGTTCGTGAACATCACGCACACGCATTCGGGCGACCTACGCCTTACGCTCCAGAGCCCGACAGGCACCTCCATCGCGCTGATCAATACGGCCCTGTGCGGGTCGGCCGACAACATGACCGTGGAGTTCGATCAGCAGGCGCCCACGGCCATCGGCTTGGTCTGTCCCATGATCAACCTCTACGCCATTCCGGCAGCGTCGCTGGCCGGGTTCAACGGCCAGGTGATGCAGGGCGCTTGGACCTTGAGCGTGCAGGATGTCCAAGGGTCTGACGTAGGGATCCTCAACAACTGGTGCCTGATGCCAGTGCTGGTCCCGCCACCGTGTACCGCACCGACCGCCACTGCCACGCCTGCATGCGCCGGTGCGCAGTATGGCGTGAACGTGAACCTCACCAACATGGGCAGTGCCACGAGCATCGCCATCCAGGTGGACAATGATGCGGGCGGGCCAAATGGCTACACCACCGTGCAGACCGTGACCGCCACCGGCAACTACGGGCCCTTCGGTGCCTATGCCAGCGGCTCGCCAGTGAACGTGCGGCTCGTACACAACGTCAGCGCGACATGCAACCTCGACATGAACAACGTGGTGACCACGTGCAACGTCCCGGGCACCGCGTGCGCCTACTCCAGCACCACCACTTCGCCCATCCTGGACAACACCACGGCCACGAACATCATCACCGTACCAGCACTTGGCGGACAAACGGTTGCCGACCTGAACGTGTTCGTGAACATGGCGCACACCTATGTGTCCGACCTGATCTTGACGCTCCAAAGCCCGAGCGGCACCACCATCACGCTGATGGCCCAAGGCTCTTGCGGCGACTTCGACGACATGACCGTGGAGTTCGATCAACAGGCCACGACCGCTATAGGCGTGGCCTGCCCGATGACGAACATCTTCGCCATCCCTTCCACGTCCCTGGCCGCCTTCAACGGCCAATTGATGCAAGGGACGTGGACCCTTAGCGTGCAGGATGCCATCGGAGGGGATGAGGGTACCCTGAACAACTGGTGCCTGATCCCCACGTTGGGGGCTGCCGGTGTGCAGGTATCGCCCAAGGTCTTCCTGGAAGGGCCGTACAACGCCACCACGGGCATCATGAGCGACGCGCTGCGCAGCGCATCGCTGGTGCCGGGCACCCAGCCCTACACGGGCTTGGGCTATGCCTTCATCGGTTCACCGGGCCCGGGTGTAACACTCGCTCCGGCCGTCCTGGCCGTAACCGGGAACAACGCGATCGTGGACTGGATGATCGTGGAGCTGCGGAGCACTGCATCGCCAAACACGATCGTGGCCAGTTGCGCGGCGCTCGTGCAACGCGATGGCGATGTGGTGGCATTGGACGGTACTTCGCCGGTGAGCTTCGCGATGACCACGGGCAATTACTATGTCGCATTGCGACACCGCAACCACTTGGCCGTAATGACCCAGGCCGCGATCGCCCTTAGCGCTTCCCCCGCCACCATCGACTTCCGATCCGCCGGAACCAACACCTATGGCACCAGCGCACGCAAGAGCGTAACGGGAACATTCCCCACCCAGGCACTCTGGGCCGGGGATGTCAGCTTCAATGGTCAGGTAAAATATACCGGCACCGGCAACGACCGGGATCCGATCCTCACCACTGTGGGCAGCACCACGCCGAACAACACGGTGAACGCATACAGCACGCGGGACACCAACCTGGATGGTGTGGTGAAATACACCGGCAGCGCCAATGACCGGGATCCCATCTTGGTGAACGTGGGAAGTACCACGCCGAACAACATCCGGTTGCAACAGCTGCCTTAACGCTGACCGCATCACTTGGGGCCGCTTAACGGGTAAGGACGGCGCCTGGGTGCTGGAACCCCGCCTCCGGATAAGACTCCGGAGCAGCGGGGTTCCGCTTTGATACGAAAGCGGGGAGTAGCGTGATGCGCGACGGATGAAGGTGGAGGCGCCTCCTTCTCTACGGTTCGGCGAGCTCACCGCGAAGGATCACGCGGATCGTCCTAGCGAACGATCCGGGAGGTACGGTATAAGCCAAGCTCAAGCACTCAGAACCGCGCGGATCGCTTCCAACAGTTCCTCACGTTTGAAAGGCTTCGGCACGAAGGCATCCATGCCGGCTTCCTGTCCGGAGCGCACCTCCGTTTCCATCACGTTCGCCGTCATGGCGATGATGGGTGTTCGGGCCGCGTAGCCTCCGATGGCCCGGATCGCGCGCGTAGCCTCGTAGCCGTTCATTTCCGGCATCTGCACATCCATCAGGATGACGTCGTAGTGGTTCGATCCGGCCAGTTCCACAGCCTGCTTGCCGTTCACCGCCAGATCCACTTGTACACCCGGGATCGCATCCACCAATTCATCCTGTGCCACCATGGCGTTGAAGGCATTGTCCTCCGCCAAGAGGATACGCAGGTCGCGCAGGTCAAGACCTGTAACGTCGGCAATGGCAGGTGTGACCACGACAGTGGCGGTGTGATAGGGGATCTTCACCGTGAACGTGCTGCCCTCATCCTTCACACTGCGCACCGCGATGGTCCCTTCTTGCAACTCTGCCAAGCGTTTGCTGATGCTGAGACCCAGCCCTGTGCCACCGTACTTGCGGGAGGTGTCGCTGTACGCCTGGTCGAACTCTTTGAAAATGTCCTCCTGCTTATCCGGCGCGATGCCGATACCGGTGTCGATCACCTCGATGCGCAAGGCCGATCGACCATCGGGCAGATCATGAGCGGCCGCATGGATGGTGACACTACCGGCGTCAGTGAATTTGATGGCGTTACCGGCCAGGTTGATCAGGATCTGTTGCAGGCGCGCAGGATCGCCTTCGAGCCCGGGCGGTAGCGCCGCATCGATCGATAGGGTGAGCAGCAGACCCTTCTCCTCGGCCTTGAACTGCAAGATGTCCCGCACATTGCCGAGCACGGTACGCGGGTCGAACGGTACCTTTTCCAAGGAGATCTTGCCAGCCTCCAGTTTGCTCAGGTCGAGGATGTCGTTCAGGATCACCAGCAGGTTTCCCGAGCTCTGCACGATGGCATGGAGGTACTTGTCCTGCCCCGGCGGGTGGGGGTTGCGGTCGAGAATGGCGCTCATCCCCATAATGGCGTTCATCGGTGTGCGGATCTCGTGGCTCATGTTGGCCAGGAACTGCTGCTTCACCTGCTCGCTGTGTTCCGCGCGTGCTTTGGCCTCTACCAGTTCATGGGTGCGTTGCTGCACCGTTTCCTCCAGCACCACGCGCTGGTGGCGAAGCGAGCGTATATAGATCGCTACACTGCCGACCACCACCAGGAACGCGCCGGAGTACGCCCACCAGGTGCGCCACCACGGGGGAAGCACGGTAATGGTGAAGCTGGCGCCCTCGCCGCGCCACGCCCCATCGCGGTTATCTCCTCGTACCCGGAATGTGTAGCTGCCGGGATCGAGGTTGGTGTAGGTGGCCGAGTTCCGGTTACCGGCCACGAGCCAGTCCGGGTCGAAGCCTTCCAGCTTGTACTGGTAGCTGTGGTCTTCGGGTGCGGCGAATTCCATGGTCGCGAACTCGAACGTGACCATGTTCGCTGTGTACGGTATGCGCATGCCCTGGCTCAAGCTCACCGGCTCTGATAGGGGGGATCCCGGGTCGCGGAAAGTGACCGGTTCATTGATCAGCTTGATACCGGTAATGCGCACCACGGCCTCCAGCGAGTCGTCCTGCAATTCTTCCGGTCGGAAATAGTTGAACCCGTTGACACCGCCGAAGAAAAGCAGACCATCTGGTGTTCTCCCGAAGGCGTTCCGGTTGAATTCATCGCCTTGCAGGCCGTCGCTTGCGGAGTAGTTGCGGAATTTGGTGGTGGCCGGATCGAAGTGGGCGATCCCTTTGTTGGTGCTCATCCATAGATGGCCTTGCGCATCATCCACGATACCGTAGACCACATCGTTCGGAAGGCCCTCGTTCGTTGTGTAGTGAGCGCACTCGCCGGTCGCTTTATCGAACCGCTCCAAGCCTCCGCCATTGGTGCCGATCCACAGGTAGCGGTCGGGGTCGCGCGGAT
>JANOPI010000441.1:0-7420 GCA_031421755.1 Flavobacteriales bacterium
TAAGTATCCAACATGAGCTTCCCAGCGACGAGCCGCTCGCTATGAATGGCGACCTGCGTGCGTTGCGCCTGCCCAATTGGGAGCGCGGAGCCCAGAACATCCGATACGTCCTGTCTGAACTTGAGCGTCGCTTCCCCGGACTGGACTTCGCCAACACAACGCTCATCGGCCACTCGAACGGTGGTGACATGAGCGTGCTCTTCGCGCAGCAGCATCCTGAGAAGGTCGCTTGCTTGATCACCCTGGACAACCGGAGGATGCCTCTGCCCCGAACCTCCAGACCCCGGGTGCTTTCGTTGCGGTCCTGCGATGCACCAGCGGATGAGGGGGTATTGCCCACGACGGATGAGCAGGCTCGGCTTGGCATCCGCATCGTACACATGCCAGGGATCAAGCACAATGAAATGAGCGATCGCGCGAACGCGAAGCAGCGCCAGGACATCATCGATGCCATCCTCAATATGCTCCGGCCCGACTGAACACGCAGCGGACGACCGATGGCTGTTTAGCTTGGCCCCATGCGTTCCACTTGCCTGTTCGCCTCGGTGTTCGCCCCGATCTGCCTGGTCGCTCAATCGCTCACGGTGCTGTCCTACAACATCCGCTACGCCAACGGGCACGATCGCAAGAACGCATGGGATTTCCGCAAAGAGGCCGTGGCCAATGTGGTCATGCAGCATAGGCCCACTATTATCGGGCTGCAGGAAGTGCTGCATGATCAACTACTTTTCCTGAAGGACCAATGGCCCGGATACGACCATTTCGGGGTTGGCCGGGATGATGGCCGGGAAAGCGGCGAGTACGCGCCCGTGTTCTTCGATACGACCGCATTCCAACTGCTGGAAGGCCGCACGGTGTGGCTCTCGCCCACACCGGATGTCCCGAGCATGGGTTGGGATGCCACCTGCAAGCGGATCGTCACCTTGGTTCATCTTCTGGATCGGATCAAGGGAGATAGCCTCTGGGTGGCCAATACCCACTGGGATGCGGCGGGCAAGGAGGCCCGCCTGCAAAGCGCCCGGTTGCTGGTGGATCTTCTGGCCGGACCCGGGGTGAGAGGCAAGCGGTCTATCTTCATGGGTGATCTAAACGCGCGGCTCAAGTCCCCACCCATCGACTTCCTCCAACAGAACATGATAGACGCTTGCCCGAAAGGCCGCTCTTCGCGCGGCACATTCAACGGCTTCAAGCGGCTACCCCTGTTCTCCAAACGGATCGATTGGGTCTGGTTGTCAGATCACTGGCGTGTTGACGACTACGAAGTCCCCAGGCCCAAGGTGAAGTGCCGCCAAGTCTCGGACCACTTCCCCGTGATCGTCCGCCTCTCCGCGCGCTGATCTGAAATCCGGTCTTCGCGGACGTCGCTGGGTTCATTGCCCGTGGGTCTGTCCTTCTCTAGTAAGGGGCCATGTTCCCCGTCTGTAAGTCAACGGATCCAACTGATGCAGGGTGACCCGGTCGTCCATGGACCACCTGAGGTCCATGGCCCAGGAACGGCCTTCCGTCGAAAGCAAGAACCTATGCGTTCCACTGCCGTAGGAAACACGCGGCAGGGCCTGTAAGCCCTGTCGCCCCGAATGCGGAAACTCACTCTCCTCCTCGTACTTCTGGTCGCAAGTATCGCTGTGCAGGCCACTCACATGAGCGGGGGCGAGATCTATTGGGAGCACATCGGTGGAAACCAATACCGCATCACCCTTACCATCTACAGGGACTGTGCCGGTATCCAGCTCGATAACGATTACGATCTGGACATCATCAGCCCGTGCGGCAATACCACGTTGAACGTGAGTACGCCGGGCGGCATCGAATTATCCCAGTTGTGTGATCTGGAGTTGCCCAACAGCACCTGCAACGGTGGACCGCTTCCAGGGATACAAGAGTATATATACACGGGCGTGGTGAACCTGCCTCCTTGCGACAGCTGGACGATCAGTTGGACGGAGATCTACCGCAACAACGCCATCGTCAACCTGCAGGCCCCCGGTACCTTGGAGATGTACATCGAAGGGGTATTGAACAATGCCGATGGCCCGGCGAACGACTCGCCGCAGTTCACCAATACAGCCATTCCCTATATCTGCCTCGGATACCCGGTGAGCTACAGCTACGGAGCCTTTGACCCTGAGGGCGATTCACTCAGCTACGAGTTCATCGGTGCACGTGTGGGCGGGGCGAACCCGATCGCGTACACCCCTCCCTTCACGGGCATAGACCCGATAACCGGGATCACCCTCGATCCAACCACCGGACTCGTCAACTTCACCCTGAACCAGGCTGGGAACTGGGTGGTGGTGGTACAAGTGAACGAGTATGACAGCCAAGGGAACCTCATCGGCACCATCATGCGCGATATGCAATTCGTAGCGTACCCGTGCAGCAACGTACCACCCGACCCTACAACAGGTACCGTGACCAACATGGGAGGTGGCGCGGTTCAGACGGCACCCTACGCGGTGCAGGTTTGCGAGAGTGGCGACTTCTGTTTCGACATGGTCATCACCGATGCCAATGCCAGTAATGTGCTCGAGGCCACAAGCAACATAACCAACAATCTGCCGGGGGCGACCTTCAGCTACAGCGGCACAAATCCGATCACCTGCCACGTTTGCTGGAGTGCAGGACCCGGCACTGCCGGATTCTACCCCTTCATCGTGAACGTGAATGACGGGGCATGTCCCATCGTCGCCTTCCAGACCTATGTATATGCCATCGAGGTGATCGAGGGCCTGTTCATCGATGTGGTCTCCACCAATGAAAGCTGCGCCGGAATGAATGATGGAACCGCGACGGTGAGCATCGTGGCCGGCGCAGGACCCTACCAGTACAATTGGGGCACTGTGGGCGCCACCACCCCTTCCATCACGGTGGGAGCAGGCAGCTATCCGGTTCAAGTGACCGATGCGAACGGTTGCGTGGCGGCACCGGAAACAGCCATCATCCAAACCACCCAACCACCAACGGCCAATGCCGGCAATGATGCCGTGGTCTGTCATGGTGCGTGGCCTGTTGCTGTGAGCGGCACTTCAACGAACGCACAGAGCACCACATGGACAGGAGGAGGAGGCATGTGGTCCGGCACCGGAGCGAACATGTTCTACACGCCCAGCGCCGCGGAGATCGCCGCAGGTGGCGCCAACGTGGTCTTCAACGCCAACGCCAATGGCTCCTGTCCGGATGCGACGGATCCACTGCACATCGACATATCGAATTCGTTCCTGAACGCGGCGATCGCGCCGGACAACGCGGATTGCAACAGTTCGGCGGACGGCAGCGCCTCCTTCACGCCGCATCTGCCGGGCAACACCTACCTGTGGAATACCGTGCCTGCACAGACCGGTGCCACAGCATCTGGCCTCACCGCTGGCAGCTACAGTGTGACCGCTACCGATGCCTTGGGATGCCCAACGACATTGAGCACGATCATCGGCCAACCTTCCCCGTTGACCATCACCGCGATAACACCTGTGAATGAGAGTTGCGCGGGATCGGGCGATGGCAGCCTTACGGCCGTCGTTTCGGGAGGTAGCGCGCCCTATTCCTTCGTTTGGAGTACAGGCGCCAGCACGGCCTCCATCACAGCTGGGGCCGGCAGCTACACGGTGAACGTAAGTGATGCGAACGGTTGCACCGCACTTCAAGGGAACGGCTCCATCGCTACCACACAGCCTCCCACAGCAAATGCCGGAAATGATGTGATCGCCTGTTATGGGACCTGGCCGATCGCTTTGAGCGGCACGGCCACCAATGCCCAGAGCACCATTTGGACGGGCGGAAGCGGAAGTTGGACCGGCAATGGCGCAACTATGCAGTACACCCCGAGCGCCGCAGAGATCGCGGCGGGCGGAGCCGATGTGAACTTTACCGCGTTCGGCAATAGCACCTGCCCCGCTGCGAGCGACGCACTGCATATCAGCCTCTCCGACCTGCCTGTTGATGCGGCGGTGACACCTGACGACGCCAACTGCAACGGCGCTGCGGACGGCTCGGCCAC
This sequence comes from Flavobacteriales bacterium, assembly GCA_031421755.1. Lineage (GTDB taxonomy): Bacteria > Bacteroidota > Bacteroidia > Flavobacteriales_F > PHOS-HE28 > PHOS-HE28. The sequence goes on from JANOPI010000441.1 coordinate 3,995, forward strand.
CGTCACTCCGAACAGCGCTGGCATGTCTTACGTGTGGAATACCGCGCCCGCACAATCCGCCGCGACCGCAGTCGGATTGATCGCCGGGAATTACAGTGTGACCGTCACCGATGCCTTGGGATGTTCTATCACCTTGGGTACGACCATCGGCCAGCCACAACCGCTGGTGGTCACCGACCTGAACCCGGTGGATGAATCCTGTGCGGGGGTCGGAAATGGCAGCCTGAGCGCGAGCGTCACCGGTGGAACCGCCCCATTCACATACACCTGGAGCAACGGCGCCACCACCGCAACCATCACCGCAGGCGCTGGCACTTACAGCGTGAGCGTATCGGATGCCATGGGCTGCTCCCCGGCGACCGCATCGGCTACCGTCGGTGCGTCAGCACAACCGAATACCGCGAATGCGGGCCCGGACCTTGTGGCCTGCATGAATGACTACCCTGTGACCATCACCGGATCCGTAGTGAACGCCACGGGTGGTACCTGGTCCGGAGGCAACGGCATCTTCGGGGGAAATGGGTTGAACATCCAGTATACCCCATCAGCCTTGGAGATCGTGGCTGGAGCTGTGGACATCACCCTCACCACCACGGGCAATACGGGGTGCCCTCCAGCTACGGACATCGTCCATATCACGCTTTCCAACAGCTTCCTCAACGCCGGTATCTCGGGCACATCGGTCTTCTGTGCCGGTGGAAGTTCAGGCACGGCCACCTTCGTACCCAGCCTGCCCTCCTTGTCTTATCAGTGGTCGCCTTCCGGGCAGACCACGCCCACGGCGATCGATCTCCCGGGCGGTACGCACACGGTAACCGCCACGGATGTGCTCGGTTGTGATACCTCTCTTAGCATATTGATCGACCAGCCCGCCCCGCTCACGATCGCCTCGGTGCAAGCGAATGATCCCCTTTGCGCGGGAACCGCGAACGGCAGCGCTACCGTTTCCGTTACCGGCGGCACGCCCGGCTACACTTACCAATGGAGCGCGAACACCGGAGGACAGACCAGCGCGAACGCGACCGGCTTGGGTGCGGGCAACTACCTCGTGGTGGTGACTGATGCGCAAGGCTGCACGGCACAAGGCAGCGCCGCACTCACGGCACCCCTGCCCATTCAGCTTACAGCCCAAGTGCCCGACACCGTATGCGTGAACGCACCAACGCAGCTCTCCGCCCAGGCCAGCGGAGGGGATGGTAACCTGACGATCATATGGGCGGGCATAGGGACCGGTTCGTCCCTGCTCTACTCCTTCCCTTCCTCGCAAACAGTAACAGTAAGCGTGAGTGATGGTGCGGGATGCACAGGCCCCATGCTCGCGTTCCCGGTAACGGTGCTGGATCTTTCCACCGCTGTGCTCACCGCATATGGTGATACCACGGTGTGTGCGGGGGCTTCCGCCAGTGTTGGCGCGCAGATCGTCGGCTATCCCGGAAGCATCTTCTACCAGTGGACGGAGTTGCAGACCACCGGGGCCGGGCCACACCCGGTCCAGGTGGACCATACGCAGACACTCCACGTGACGGCGACCAATATCTGCGGCCAGGTATTGATCAGCCAAGTAGAACTCGTCCTGGAAACGCCACCGCTCATCACACTGCCCTTGATGATCGGACAGGGATGCGCTCCACTCACCGTCCAATTCCCTGATAGCCTCACCACACAGAACGTGACCTGGCTGTGGAACCTGGGCGACGGCACGACATCCACCGCGCCGGCACCGACCCACACCTATGGGGCAGGGAATTTTACCATCTCTCTCACTGTGACCACCCCGGCGGGTTGTTCCGCTGATGCGCTGAACACCTCAGGCGTGATCGCGTACCCATCCCCGGTCGCGGCCTTCTCCGCGAGCACGTACAGTACGGATATGGATGCGCCCACTATCGAGTTCACCAACACCAGTTCTGGTGATATCAATGCCTACCTGTGGCACTTCGGCGACGGTGACACAAGCACGACCGACGATCCGACACATACCTTCAATGATGTGGGCGAATTCACTGTTACGCTGACGGTGACCGACGTGAACGGCTGTACAGATCTGGCGAGCTCGGTGATCCAGACACTGCCCATCTACGATATCGATATCCCGAACGCCTTCACGCCGAATCCGAATGGTGGCGGTGGTGGCCTGTTCGACCCGAACGACCTCAGCAATGACGTGTTCTATCCGTTCGCGCGCTTCGTGAAGGATTTCAAGATGCGCATCTGGAACCGTTGGGGCGAACTGGTGTTCGAAAGCAGCGAGATCAACCGCGGATGGGACGGCTGGTACCGCGGCCAAATAAGCCCGCAGGATGTGTACGTGTACCGCGCATGGTTCCGCTTCGTTGATGACCGCGAAGCAGAGAAGATGGGCGACCTCACCTTGTTCCGTTGAGCATGAGGAGTCCCTACGCTTCCAAAAACACGCCGAAACCGGCAATGGCGATGGTCGTTCATCTTGAACGCCAGACCTGGCCCCCGTTCGTACACTGCACCTTGCTGATCCTGGTATTTCTGATGGCCTTGAAGGCAAGGGCCCAGGACCCGCAATTCAGCCAGTTCTACGCCGCACCCCTGTACCTGAACCCCGCACTCACCGGCAACACGTTCCAGGACCGCATCATTTTGAACTACCGACGGCAGTGGCTGGGGATCGCCCCGGGCTACGAGACCTATTGCGTGAGCTACGACCATAACGATACCAAACTGCACAGTGGTTTCGGAGGCATGGTGCTGCGCGACGTCTCGGGGTCCAACGGCCTGGCCTTCACGCACGCGGCGTTCAACTACAGTTTCGAGGCGCGCATCGACCATAAGCGGGCACTACGCTTCGGTACGCGGCTCGGCTACACGTTGCGTCAGTTCGACCAGAGCTCGCTGGTATTCGCTGACCAGATCATCCGCGAGGATCCTTCGGCCAGTATCGAGGCCGGCTTCCGCAACAGCGCTAGCTACTTCGATGGAAGTACCGGCGCGATGTACTTCAGCGAGGCCTTCTGGCTCGGTGTGAGTTTCAACCACCTGAACCGGCCGCAACAGACGCTCTTCACCGATGGGAATGTGCGCCTGCCTGTGCGCACCAGCATACACAGCGGCTATCGTTTTGCCACGGACGGCCAAAAGCTCCGCCGCAGCAAGACCTTCATGACGGTGGCCGCCCACTTCAAGATGCAGGACAAGTGGGATCAATCAGATCTCGGTGCCTACCTCGACCACGACCGTGTGAATTTCGGGCTATGGTACCGTGGAATTCCCTGGATGAAGTCCTACCGGCCAGGCTACCCGAACGACGAATCCATCATCGCCATGGTCGGGTACGAAACACCGCAGCAGATCCGGATCACCTACAGCTACGATGTAACGATCAGCCTGCTCTCCATGCGCAGCGGCGGGTCCCACGAAGTGAGCCTGATCTACGAATGGCCCAAGCGGGGCAAG
>JANOPI010000442.1:0-9055 GCA_031421755.1 Flavobacteriales bacterium
CATAGACCTCCGTGTACCGGGTGCGCTCCGGGTTCATCCAGATCGATCCCCGGAACACGGCACCGGGCACTTGCCGAAGGCGGAATTCCCCCAGCACTCCCACGTGCGCCAGTTCGGTTTGCCAAAGGCGGTCCTCAGAAATGCCGCCAAAAAGCCCAACGGCCACCTGGGCATGCGCGCTCGCTGCGAATACAAGACTTAAGAGGGCTTGGGTATTCCGCATCTTTCGTGAAGGTAAGACACGCGATGGGTTGGAAGGTTGCCGGATGAGTTGCGAAGACCCGCCACGGACGAAGGACTGTGAGAATAGGCTCGGAGCCGTCCCCCTTTTTCGGGAGTGGTCACTTTGGGCCGGACTTCTATGTTTGCATCAAACTCCCCATTGATGAAGCGCCTTCTCCCGGCATTCGTTTCAGTATTCGCGTTGTTCTCGGTCACCTCAGCTATTGCCCAAGCGCAATTCGGTTTCAAGGTCGGCGGCAACTATTTGATCGCTTCCCAATCGATCTCACCGGAACCCAAGGACGCGCTGCCCACACCCAAAGGGTTGGGTCTCCAGTTCGGAGGCTACGCAAAGGTGCCATTCTCTGATATGGTTGGCCTGCGTCCAGAGGTCGGGTTCTCGTTCCGAAGAGCGAAAACGGACAATTCAACCACTGCAAACCTGCCCGTAGTGGACCAGAACAACCAGCAGATCGGCTCAGCTGACGTGACCACTCAGGAAAAAATCGATCAGCGCTTGCAGTACTTCCAAGTGGCCACATTGCTCACCTTGAACCCGAGTGCCAATTTCCGTGTGATGCTCGGGCCTGCTGTCGGCTTCCTCATGGGTGGAAAGTTGAACGAGGAGACCACACAGACCGTAGCCAATGGAACGGCCAACGGCCAGCCTTTCACCCAAGATCCTACATTCACTGCAACAGAGAAGAAAGGTTCCTCGGCCATCAAGGATTTCAAAAAGGCTGAAGTAGCCGTTGTTGCCGGAGCCGGGTACGAACTGGACATGGGCTTGGACTTCGATCTGCGCTATTACAGGGCCATCGTGCCTACCCAGGACATCAGCCAAGCCACGTTGCGCTACAAGGCATTCACCAACATGGTGGAATTGAGCTTGGGATATACGTTCGGTAACTGACGGTAGACAAATTTGCTGGCGAGCCTTCGGTGGTGCGGAGCCTTCACGTGCGATTAAGGTCCTGTCCAACTCAGGTTTGGTGATGTTGGAAGCGGGTAGGCACTGCCATTCACTGGCGGTGGCCTAGTTTTGGCAGCTCTATTTCCAAACACAACCAACATGAAGAAGATCTTGATCACGTTCGCTGCTGCCGTTTTTGCAGGCGGTTTGATAGCACAAGAGAACCGCGCGAGCGTTGGCTTGGAGTTCGGCCTGCCCATGGGCGACTTCGGGGATGTCTCTGCTTTCGGTATCGGGGGTACCCTGGGTTATGAGATTCCTGTTTCGGATAATTTGGGCCTGATCGCTCAACTCGGATACATCAGCTTTCTGGGCAAGGAATATGAAGTCCCAGCGGTCGTGAACGGTGTGTTGACCACTGAAACGGTCCGTGCTGACGCGGCCGGCCTTATCCCCTTACAAGTGGGCGGCAAGTACTATTTCACAGATAATCAGGAAGGGGCTTATCTGGGCGCTCTGGTCGGGTTGCATATGCAGAGTGTGGAGGAGGTTACGGGGATCGATCTTACCACCGGGGCCATTACCACCGAGAAGAAGTTCAAGAGCAACTTGAGTTTGGCCCCCATGTTGGGCTTTGTCCTTGGTGAAAATATCGACCTCGCTCTGCGTTACCAGATGATCTTCGGCAAGGATGCCTTGGATGAGACTGTGACTACCTCGTATATCGGGGTGCGTGCCGCGTACATGTTCTGAGCCCCTTCATCGGTTCTTGGAAAGGCGGCTTCGGCCGCCTTTCTTGTTCCCGGCCCGCAGGGGTTGGGTAAGTTCGCGGCCCATAGATCCATGGTGAACCTGACGCCGTCCCCAACCATCCTGAAGAATGATCTGCTGTTGAAGGCGGCCAGTGGCGGGTCCACGGACCGTACCCCGGTCTGGCTCATGCGCCAAGCGGGACGCATTCTGAAGGAGTACCGCGCGGTACGCGAAAAGGCCGGCGATTTCCGCACCCTTGTGCAGACGCCGGAAATGGCCGCTGAGGTCACCATCCAACCGGTGGATATCCTCGGTGTGGACGCGGCCATCATCTTCAGCGACATTTTGGTGGTGCCCGATGCCATGGGCCTCACCTATGTGATGGATGAAGGCAAAGGGCCTCGTTTCCCGGAAACCGTTCGCTCCATGGCCGAACTCGCCAAACTCCGCACCCCCGATGTGGCGGATGACCTGGCGTATGTGGAACAGGCTATCCGCTTGACCAAGCACGGCCTGGCAGACCGGGTGCCTTTGATCGGTTTCGCCGGTGCCCCATGGACCATCTTCTGCTACATGACCGAGGGTAAGGGCAGCAAGACCTTCAGCATGGCACGGCGTTCGCTTTTCGCCGATCCGCTTTTCGCCCACGCCCTCTTGGAACGCATCACCGACACCACCATCGAATACCTCAAACTCCAGGTGCGGGCCGGCGCTGACCTGGTGCAGGTCTTCGACTCATGGGCCGGTGTGATGGACCGCGCCACCTACCGCACCTTCGCCATTCCGTACCTGAAACGCATCTGTGAGGCGATCACAGAAGTGCCCGTTACGCTGTTCGCCAAGGATGCCTGGTTCGCGTTGGAGGATCTTGCCGCGTTGCCCTGCGCCACCATCGGCCTTGACTGGTCGCAAGAAGCCGCTTGGGCGCGCTCCATCACCGGCACGGACAAGACCCTGCAAGGCAACCTCGATCCGTGCGTGCTCTATGCGGAGCCTTCCGTGGTAACCCGCGAGACCACCAAGATGCTGGATGCCTTCGGTCCCAAGAGGCACATCGCTAATTTGGGCCACGGCGTTTACCCGGATACCCCGGTGGACAACGTCCGCCGTTTCGTCGATACCGTAAAGGAACACCAACACAACCGCGCATGAACGTCCGTAACGCGTCGATCCTCATCCTCATAGCCCTCGCCACACCCGCGAGCGCTCAGGATGTGCCCGACAGCTTGAACCTGATCGACAACGGTGGCTTTGAAGTCCTCGATGGCAAGGTGAAACGCTTGGGGTACTTCGAGGAGGCCCACGGCTGGAAGAGCCCTACTGCGAAGAAGGCCGACCTGTTCACCGAAACCGTTACCGGTTCGGCTGTGAGTGTGCCCCGCAGCGAGCGAGGCGACCAGAGCGCGCTGAATGGCCAGAACTACGCCGGTCTCCTCTGGTGGAGTTACCAGAACAAGGAGCCCCGCACCTACATGCAGGCCAAACTGAAAAAGCGCCTCAAAAAGGATCAGAAGTACTGTGTGCGGTATTACACCACGCTCAGCGACCTGAGCAAGTATGCGAGCGATCAGCACGGTGCATACTTGAGCAAAATGCTCATCAAGAAGGAGGACGAGGGCAACCTCACCTACGCCGCCCAGGTGCCCACGCTGAAGACGAAGCTCTACGATGACATGTTCAGCTGGCAGGGCGTGTGCGGGGTCTTCGAGGCCAAGGGCGATGAAGAATACCTGATCATCGGGAATTTCGTGGCGAATGAGAAGACCAACACCGTGAAGGTGAAGCGGCCACGGGGCGAAACACGCATGCAGATGAACAATGCGTACTACTTCATTGACGATGTCAGCGTGTTCCCCATCAAGCTGATGAGCGAGTGCAAGTGTGAACAGCTCGATAAGGCCGCCAGCGAGTTCATTTTCAGCCGCAAGGGAACCACGAACCTCTCCCTGAAGCCCGCCCAGAAAGTGGATCAGGAAGTGATCTACTTCAAGCGCTTCAACCGCCAGATCGATGGTTCCATGGACGATGAATTGAACAGCCTGGTGCAAGCGTTGAAGACGGACTCGCTCCTGCGCATCCGCTTGGTGGGCCACACGGACGCCATCGAGGCCGAGCGTATCCGTATGCGACCGGATCTCACCGATCTGGACAAGGAGCGTGCAGAATCCGTAAAGGCCGCGCTGGTGGAAGCCGGAATCGCCGCGGATCGCATCACCACCGCAGGTGCCAAGCATGAAAGCCCGGCCGATGCCGGTGATGCCGAAGTCTCCCTGGCCAAGAACCGACGCGTGGAGATCGAACTTGAACAATGATCCCGGTGTGAACCGGTCCGAAGGCCTCCGTTCCATCGGGGGCCTTCGCTTTTCCAGGTCTACATTTCCACCCCCGACAAATCGGGATGTTCCACATGATCAAGGGCGACAAGCGGACCATCCGCGCTTGGACGATGTACGACTGGGCCAACTCGGCCTATTCGCTTACGGTCACCTCGGCGGTGTTCCCCGCGTTCTATGTGGGCATAACTTCCGCTTACGGGGAAGAGCATGTGGTGAAGGAGTACGGCGCGCCGGCCGCGTCGCTCTATCCTTGGGCGCTTTCCGCAGGTTTCCTCATGGTGGCGCTGCTGGCACCGATACTCTCGGGCATCGCCGATAGCCGCGGAAACAAAAAGGCCTTCCTGAAGTTGTTCTGCTACCTCGGTGCGAGTGCCTGTGCCGGGCTGTTCTTTTTCAGCATGGAGCACTTGTGGTTTGGCCTCGCCCTGGTGGCCGTGGCCTGCATCGGATTCAGTGGGAGCCTGACGTTTTATGATGCGTTCCTGCCTGAGATCGCCCACGAAGCCGACCACGACCGCATCAGCGCCCGAGGGTACACCATGGGTTACATCGGTAGCGTGATCCTCCTGATCCTGAACCTGGCCATGGTGATGGTGCCGCATGCATTCTTCCTCCCGGAAACCATACACCTCTTCGGCCGCGAGTGGGGAGCGATACCTGCGCGGCTCTCGTTCTTGACCGTGGCCCTGTGGTGGGTGGGCTGGGCGCAGATCGCCTTCCGCCGATTGCCCGATAACACACCATCGCATACCGATGCTTCGGTCGGTGTGGTGGCCAACGGCTACCGCGAGTTGCGAGCTACGTGGCGTTCCCTGCAAGGCACCACCCGCCTGAAAAGCTACCTCATCGCCTTCTTCGTGCTGAACATGGGCATCCAGACGGTGATGTACCTGGCGGCCAATTTCGCCAAGCAGGAAGTGAAGGAATTGGATGCCACCGGGCAAGCCGTTCCCATTGGTGACGCCAGCCTGATCGCCTCCATCCTCATCATCCAACTCGTGGCCATTCCCGGCGCCCTTCTATTCGTGCGCCTGAGCAAGCGCTTCGGTAACGTGAATGCCCTCATGATCGGGGCCGTTGTCTGGATCATCGCCTGCCTCTGCGCCTACCAGGTGCAATGGGCGAGCGAATTCTACCTGCTCGCCGGACTTGTCGGCCTGATCATGGGGGGCAGCCAGGCGCTCACGCGCAGCACCTATTCGAAATTCCTGCCTGAAACCAATGACACGGCCAGCTTCTTCAGCTTCTATGACGTGAGCTACTACGTGGGCACCGTGCTCGGCACCACCGCGTATGGCATCGTGTACGCGCTTACCGACGATCTGCGCTATACCATCGTTGCTATCGGAAGCTTCTTCGTGGTGGGCCTGGCGCTGCTCTGGCGCGTGCCCAAGGAGGAGGTCGCCACCTGATGGTCCAACAGGCGGCCCGCCTGTTGGCACGCTGCCACACGCACCACAACGATCCGATGGCGATCTTCGCCGCCGATGCCTGAAGACAACATCTGGGACGCGATCATCGTGGGAGGCGGGATCGTTGGGGCCGCCACCTTCTTTAAACTGCAAACGCGCTTCCCGCAGAAGCGGCTCTTGCTGATCGAAAAGGAGAATATCCTCAGCGATCACCAGACAGGTCACAACAGTGGTGTGATCCATAGCGGCATCTACTATAAGCCGGGCAGCTACAAGGCGAAGAATTGCGTGCATGGCCGTCGCGAACTTGTCGCCTTCGCCGAGCAGCATGGCATCGCGCACGACATCTGCGGCAAGATCATTGTGGCCATGGAGCCGGAGGAGGTGCCACGCCTGGACAAGATCATGGAGCGTGGCCTGGCCAATGGCATTGAGGATATGGAGCGTATCGGTCCGGACCGCATCAAGGAGATCGAACCGCACTGCACAGGGATCGATGGGATCAGGATCGGCTGCACCGGTATCATCGATTTCCGGGGGACCACCAACAAACTGGCAGAGCTCACCAGGGGCATCAACCCGGCCAGCGAGGTACATACCGGTGAAGAAGTGCTGGGCTCCATGGAGCAGGGGGACAGCAGTTCTGTGCGGACGAACAAGGGCAGCTACCTGACCAAGGCGATCATTTTCTGCGCAGGCCTGCAGAGCGACCGACTGGCGAAGAACGATGGGGCAAAGGTCCGCGAACGCATCGTCGGGTTCCGCGGCGATTACTACGAACTCACCCCGCAGGCCAAACACAAGGTGAAGCACCTGATCTACCCCGTGCCGGATCCACGCTTCCCCTTCCTCGGTGTCCATTTCACGCGCATGACGGACGGCAGCATTGAATGTGGACCGAACGCCGTGTTCACCTTCAAGCGCGAAGGGTATGGCAAGACAGACTTCAGTTTCGCCGACACCTGGGACGCCATCACCTACGGTGGTACCTGGAAGCTCTTCTTCAAGAACTGGCGATACGGCCTGGATGAATACCGACGCGCTTTCAGCAAGAAGCTCTTCCTGAAAACCCTCCGCAGGCTGATCCCGTCACTCACAATGGACGACATCGAGCCCGGCAGGGCAGGGGTGCGCGCGATGCTGCTCGGGATGGACGGAGAGATGGTGGACGATTTCCGCATCGAGCGGCGCGGCCGGCACATCCACGTGCTCAACGCACCTTCACCAGCGGCCACCGCCTGCTTGGCGATCGGTGAGGAGATCGTGAGTTTGGCCGTGAAGGAAGGGGTGCTCTGAAAGAGGAAAGCTGAAACTTGAAAGCTGAAAGAGGAAAGCTGAAAACTTGAAAGCTGAAAGAGGAAAGCTGAAACTTGAAAGCTGAAACTTGAAAGCTGAAAGAGGAAAGCTGAAACTTGAAAGCTGAAAGGAGAGGGGTTCTTTCAGCTTTCAGCTTTCTGATTTCTGATTTCTGATTTCTACTGGGTCACCTTCCACCCATCCAACACCTCCGCCCAATCCCATAGGCAGTGGACCATCAGTTGGTTCAGGCGCTTGAGCACGATCGGGTTCGGTGCGCGCATTCCCCGGAAGTACGGATCCTGGAACTGGAAGAGATCGTACTTATGGAAGATCGCCTTGCTCATGGCGTACACCGTGTTCTTGCTCGGGTGGTTGATGCGCTCCATGAAATGTTGCAGCGCGATCACTTCCACTTCCAACTCGCTCGCCGGGATGTCCATCGCCGCTCCATACTTGCTGATCGCATGCGAGAAGAACCGGCGGTCCTGTCCGGCGGGCAGGTGTTTGGGGGCGTCCAACAGATTCCCGGACAGCACGATGAGCGCGAACAACTCATCATCGCCCGGCCCCAACACAGGGCGTGCAACGAATTCAGGTGAATCCTGCAGCTCTTCCACGATCGTGGGATACCCTTGCTCCGTCAACTGGAACACGGCAGTCACGATGGCGTTCGCCAGCTTCTCTTCACTGATCTTCTTCCTCCCGAACAACGTGGCGATCATTCTGTCAAAAACGGTTCCGCGAACCTACCCCCTCGCGCGATGGATCACCGAATGGGATCGACGGGTATTTTCAACACCCTTATCAACCCGAAGCCTCAACACCCATGGACATCCCTTCCTTGATCAGCCACTACGCCGCCTACGACATGTGGGCGAACACGCGGCTTTTTGACCGCCTCTCGAACGTGCCCCTGTTCAAGCTGGACGCCCCCGTGAAGAGCAGTTTCCCCTCGCTGCGCGCCACGCTCATGCATATGCGCAACGCCGAGGCCGCCTGGTTCCAACGCATGTCGGGCCTTCCGCAGGTGTGGCCCGCTGAACCGTCCGATCACCTCGATACCTTCCTCACCCACGTTCGGGTCATGTGCGACTACGCGCGTTCACTTTCCGCTGTTGAACTCTTGGCTGAAGCGGACTATACTGACCTGAAGGGCAGTTCCCACTCCACCCCGCGATGGCAGGCGCTCATGCACTGCTTCAATCACAGCAGCTACCACCGCGGGCAGATCGTGACGATCATGCGATCGCTGGGCTTGGAAGAGATCCCGCCGATGGATCTGATCGTTTTCCAAAGGCTCAGTGCCGGAGGCGAAGCGTAAGTGGTTGTCAGCTGTTGGTTGTCAGGCTGCCGACGCTGTCCTCGACGTTGGCTCCGCCACGCCTGACAACTGACAACCGCCAACTGAGCTACCCCCGCCCGATCAGGTCGATACCCGTGTAATTGTGCGGAGTGAGCATGCGCAACTGCACTTTGATATTTTCCGCAACATCCAAACCCGCGATGAAGGCCACGATGTCCTCCTCGCCGATGCGCTCCTTGCCGCGTGTCAGGTCCCTCAAGCGCTCATACGGCTCCGGATAACCTGCCCTGCGCAGTATCGTCTGGATGCCTTCAGCTACCACGGCCCACTGCGAGTCAAGGTCGCGTTTCAGTGCCGCTTCGTTCAGCAGCAATTTGCCGAGGCCCTTCATTACCGCTTCCATGGCCACGTGCGTGTGAGCGATCGGTACGCCGATGTTGCGCGTTACCGTGCTGTCCGTAAGGTCGCGTTGCAGGCGCGAGACAGGCAGCTTCTCGCTCAGATGCGCGAACAGCGCGTTGGCGATGCCCAAGTTGCCTTCCGCATTCTCGAAGTCGATCGGATTCACCTTGTGCGGCATGGCGCTGCTGCCCACTTCGCCGACCTTGGTCTTCTGCCGGAAATAATCCATGCTCACATACGTCCACATGTCGCGGCACAGGTCAAGCAGGATCGTATTCACCCGTCGCATCGCATCAAAGAGCGCGGCCAGGTTGTCATAGTGCTCGATCTGCGTGGTGAAGCGCTGGCGCACGAGCCCCAGTTTCTCTTCGCAGAATCGATCCGCCAGCTTCGGCCAGTCCAACTCCGGATAGGC
>JANOPI010000443.1:0-3760 GCA_031421755.1 Flavobacteriales bacterium
GGCGAAACAGCGCTTCCCCCTGTACTTCCGGAACAATGAGAAGCGCGCGGCGTCGATCCTGGGGCTCTTCTTCGGAACGGTCGGTCTATGCGTATTGCTACCCGCTTGGGTCGATCGCCAGAGCGCTAGTGAACGGACCGAAGTGCGGCGCTATGCCCAGGAGGACACCGGCTCGAACATCAAGACCGGCTCGAACTACCTGCACCTCTTTTATCCGGGTCAGGCGGAGCACACGTTCCGGATCCAGGTGCGGAGCAAGGAACTGGAAGCCGCCATGGGTCGGGACAGTGTGGACCTGCTCATCGGCAAAAGCGACGTGGGCTACACGCATGTGTTGGGGGTGGTGAAGTAGCCGTCTCCGTTGTCGGTTGTCAGATGTCGGTTGTCGGGCTGCCGACGCCCCCGCCGGACAACTGACAACCGACCCCTGACAACCTGGGTTAAGCGCAGGCATCCCCGCATTCAAACGGATCCCTATTTTCGCGCCCCCTTTGCCGGGACGTACCCGCTGAAGGACAACGAGATAACCTAACGAAGAAGAGACATGGGAAGTGAACTGATGTACTACATCCCGCTGATGGGCGTAGTGGGTTTGGTGGTGATGGTGGCCAAGGCGATGTGGGTGAGCAAGCAGGATGCGGGCGATGCCAACATGCAGGAATTGGCGGGCTACATCGCACGCGGTGCGAGCGCTTTTTTGAAAGCTGAATGGAAAGTGCTCGGCGTTTTCGCGGCCATCGCTGCGGCGCTGCTGGCGTGGAGCGGTGAGCTGGTGGAGCACAGCGATTGGATCGTGGCCGTGGCCTTCCTGATCGGTGCGTTCTTCAGTGCGTTCGCCGGATGGATCGGCATGAGCATCGCTACCAAAGCGAACGTGCGCACCACGCAAGCGGCGCGTACAAGTCTCGCCCAAGCGCTGAAGGTGAGCTTCAACGGTGGAACGGTGATGGGCCTCGGTGTGGCCGGTCTCGCCGTGGTTGGCTTGAGCACGCTCTTCATCGTGTTCTTGAAAATGTATGTAACGGACGGCAACGCGAACGGCGAGCAGATGATGACCTGCCTCGAAGTGCTCGCGGGCTTCTCTCTCGGTGCTGAATCCATCGCGCTTTTCGCGCGTGTGGGCGGAGGCATCTACACGAAAGCCGCTGACGTGGGCGCTGACCTGGTGGGCAAAGTGGAAGCGGGCATCCCAGAGGATGACGCGCGGAACCCCGCAACGATCGCGGACAACGTGGGCGACAACGTGGGCGACGTGGCCGGCATGGGCGCGGATCTCTTCGGCAGCTACGTGGCCACCATGCTCGCAACCATGGTCCTGGGCCGCGAAGTGATCGCTACGGGCGACAACTTCAATGGCCTCTCCCCGATCCTGCTCCCGATGGTGATCGCGGGCCTCGGCGTGTTGTTCAGCATCCTCGGCACCTTGTTCGTGCGCATCAAGAAGGACAGCGACAGCGTGATGAACGCCCTCAACATGGGCAACTGGAGTTCGATGGTGCTCACGGCGATCGCCAGCTACTTCCTCATCCAATGGATGATGCCCGCTGAAATGGAATTCGTGCGCGGCGATGTCCACCGCGTGATCACCAGCATGCAAGTATTCTACGCCATCATCCTCGGCCTGGTGGTCGGTACGTTGATGAGCATGGTCACCGAGTACTATACCAGTATGGGGCGCCGTCCGGTGGACAGCATCGTGCAGAAGAGCGGTACGGGGCACGGTACGAACGTGATCGGTGGCTTGGCCATGGGCATGGAAAGCACGGTGTTGCCGATCATCATCCTCGCTATTGGCATCTATGGTTCGCACTGGCTCGCCGGCATGTACGGCGTGGCGATCGCCGCAGCGGGCATGATGGCCACCACGGCCATGCAGCTCGCCATCGACGCCTTCGGCCCCATCGCTGACAACGCCGGTGGTATCGCCGAGATGAGTCACTTGCCGAAAGAGGTGCGTGAGCGCACGGACAACCTGGATGCGGTAGGAAACACCACGGCTGCAACGGGCAAAGGCTTCGCCATCGCATCCGCCGCACTGACTTCCCTCGCGCTGTTCGCAGCGTATGTTGGCTTGGCGGGCATCACCGGTATCGACATCTACAAGGCCGAGGTGCTGGCGATGCTCTTCGTGGGCGGAATGATCCCCTTCTTCTTCAGCTCGCTGGCGATCAGTGCCGTGGGCAAAGCCGCCATGGACATGGTGAAGGAAGTGCGCCGCCAGTTCCGCGAGATACCGGGCATCATGGAAGGCACTGGCAAGCCGGAGTATGAGAAGTGTGTGGCCATCAGCACCAAGGCTTCCATCCGCGAGATGATCGCGCCGGGCGCATTGGCACTCTTGTCTCCTGTGATCGTCGGCTTCGCCTTCGGTCCGGAAGCGCTCGGCGGATTGCTCGCGGGCATCACCGTGAGCGGTGTGCTCATGGGCATGTTCCAGAACAACGCCGGTGGCGCGTGGGACAATGCCAAGAAGAGCTTCGAGAAAGGCGTGATCATCGACGGCAAGGAATTCAAAAAGGGCAGCGAGCCGCACAAGGCGGCTGTGACCGGGGACACGGTCGGGGATCCGTTCAAGGACACCAGCGGCCCGAGCATGAACATCCTGATCAAGCTCACAAGCATCGTGGCGCTGATCATTGCCCCGCACATTTCGTTGAAGGATCATGGCGCGATGCCGGCACCTTCCAATAGCAACATGGAGAACATGCCGAAGGGCAGCAGTGATGCCAGCTTGCCGGTGGTTCCCAACGACGCGACGGCCCAAGCGAATACCGTTGATCTGAGCGAGCGCTTCTGATCCGCGGACAGTTCAAGGAGAGGCGCGCCGTCGGCGCGCCTCTTTTCTTTTTCCGCAGATGACGCAGATGGCACAGATGGGGTCTCGAGCGGATCGCATTCGCATTTATCGGTGACATCTGCGTCATCTGCGGATAGACCCCTCGGCGGACACCCGTTCCATCGTAGATAACTTCGCAGCCGCAATGGCCATCCTGATCTTCTTCGTCGTCCACTGGTACCTGTCACTCTTCGTGCAGACCTTCTACCTGCACCGGTACAGCGCGCACCGCATGTTCACCATGAGCCCGTTCTGGGAGAAGTTCTTCCACTTCTTCACGTGGCTCTGCCAAGGCAGCAGCTACCTGAACCCGGCGGTGTACGGTATGATGCACCGCGCGCACCACGTGTACGCCGACACGGAGCACGACCCGCACTCACCGAAGTACGACGAGAACCCCTTCAAGATGATGTGGAAGACGGCCGGCCATTACAACGGTCTGCTGTATGGCACGGAGAAGCCGGAAGAGCGTTTCACGCGTGAGTTGCCGCACTGGTCGTTCATGGAAAAGGTCGGGGAGAGTTGGATCTCGCGGCTGGCCTGGGGTGTGCTGTACGGGCTGTTCTACTTGCAGTTCGCCACGGCTTGGTGGCAGTGGCTCTTCTTGCCGCTGCAATTCGTGATGGGTCCGTTGCATGGTATGATCATCAACTGGTACGCCCACACGTACGGCTACGTGAGCTACCCCACGGAGAACACCAGCAAGAACCTGATGCCGTGGGACGTGATCATGATGGGCGAAGGATTGCACAACAACCACCACACGCATGCGGCACGGGCCAACTTCGGAACCAAATGGTGGGAGTTCGATCCCAGTTGGCCGGTGATCTGGGTGCTGAACGCGGTGGGGATCATCAAGCTGCGCGCGGCTTGAAGGGGCGCTACAAGCGCCCACCTCGCATGGTCCGCGCCGCAGGCGCGGAC
>JANOPI010000444.1:0-13688 GCA_031421755.1 Flavobacteriales bacterium
GTTGCAACCAGACATAGGGCGTGTGTGCGATGGCTGTGGCCACCGGTGCGAGCTTGTCCGTAGCGCCAGCGAACTCTGTATAGGGCGCCAGACCGGTCATCACGTGGGCGAACAGGATGTACAATACGGTGCAGATGGCCAAGGATCCGAGAATGCCGATGGGCATATCGCGCTGCGGGTTCTTCGCTTCCTGGGCGGCGGTGCTCACCGCGTCGAAACCGATATAGGCGAAGAAGATGATGCCCGCACCCTGCAGGATCCCGCTCCAACCGAACTGTCCGAACACCCCGGTGTTCTCAGGGATGTAGGGGACATAGTTCTCCGGGTTGATGTAGCCCCAGCCGAGCGCGATGAACAGGAGCACCACCACCAACTTGAGCGCGACGATCACACCGTTAACGAGCGCGCTTTCCTGCGTACCCCGCATCAACAGCAAGGAGAGCACCACCACGATGAGCACGGCGGGCACATTCATGATACCGGGTACCGCATCCCACGGCCCGGCCATGATCTGATGCGGCAGCTGGATACCGAAGTTGAGCATCAGCTTGTTCAGGTATTGGCTCCAGGCGATGGCCACGGTGGCCGCACCCACGGCGTACTCCAGCACGAGGTCCCACCCGATGATCCAGGCCCACACGCGGCCCATGGTCGCATAGCTGTAGGTATAGGCGCTGCCGGCGATGGGGATCATGCTGGCGAACTCCGCGTAACACAAGCCTGCGAACGCGCAACCGATCGCGCTGATCAGGAAGGAGATCGTTACCGCGGCACCCGCATGCTCCGCCGCCACTTTCCCTGTGAGGGAGAACAGGCCTGCCCCGATAATGGCCCCGATGCCGAGCAGCACCAGGTTCACCGGGCCGAGGTGGCGCTTCAAGGTGCCTTGTCCTTCTTCCTTCGCCTCGCCGAGCAGGACGCTCAAGGGTTTGCGTACGGTATGTGACGTCATGATGTGGGGTTGCGTGGCCAAGCTAACCGGAAAGGCCGTTGCACCAAATGGCCGAGGAAGGTCACGGTCCTCAGGCGGGTTCAGTAGGGTCGTGTGGTGCGGTAATGATCGTACAAACACACCATCTCGCGCACACGGATGAAGGCCTCATCGCCCTTGCAGGGGCCATTCTTTACCACGGGCTCGGAGAAGTATCGCGGCAGGGCGAGCAAGGTGATGCTCCGCTCCACATGGCCCTCCCACCGTTGCGGATCTAGTTGGAGTTGCCGTGCCAGGGCCACCGCGTCCATCACATGGCCGGGCCCGTTGTCATAGGAAGCTGCCACGAAACGAAGGCGCTGTGCGGGATCGGGCACTGGCACACGCCACAAGCTGTCGAGTTCGGTGAGGTAGCGTGCTGCTGCATCCACTTGCGCGCGGGTGAGCGCGGGGGCGGTCGGCTCACTCTTGGGACCGGGGCCATCGAGGGGCAGCGGGGGAATGCGCTTGGTATCCGGGCTTCCACCTTGGAAAGCGATGGCCGCCAGCAAGGACCAATCGCTACCGAGGCCTTCGGCTCGCGGATGATGATCGTACCCGGGCAGCGCTGCACCTTCATCCGTGGTACATGGCACGGCGCCGAGCGGTCCGCGGTCCGGCAGGTGCGTACCGTAGGCGCTCATGATCATCGCCATGGCTTCCTTCTCTTGGGGGTCGCCGAGGCGCTGGTCGATGGCGCGTTGGAGCTGGCGGGCATTCGCGCGCAGCCCGAAGATCATGGGCACCGGCTGGGCGAAGGGGGTACTGAACGCGAGCTGCGGAAAGCGCTGCGCGAAGTAGGCCGCGCTCGCATCGGTGACGATCGCTGCACGCACGCGGCCCAGTGCCACGTTGATCACACATTGATCACCGAACCGCGACGTATCCGTGAATACCGTGCGACCGGTCAGATCCGCATCACCATCGTTGCCTGGGAAACGAATGGCACGCGGGGCGAACGGCGACCATACGCTCACCCACGCGGTATCGGGCTCGGCCACTTCGCCCAGATTCATGCGAAGCACATGGTCCGGCCGAAGCGTGGCATACACGGGAGAAACATACCGGTACGGAACGGTATGGATGATCCACCGTTCGATCGGATTGTGCGGACCGAAATGCGCCGCCACCACGTCGCCATCGCCCCGCTGCAGCATGGGCAGCAAACTGTCCGGCCGGTCCACCACCACGGCCTTGATCGGCACCCCGATATCCTCGGCCACTCGTTCAAGCAATTCGAATTCCAGTCCGGATTCAGCGCCTTTCGAGCGGGTGTATACCAGGTGATGTTGCACTACCAGCACGCGCAAGGTGTCGAGCTTGATCTCCTCCAGGTCGCGGTCGATCGGCCCACCGAAGGGGGAAGCCCCGCTCAACCCCTGGTGTGTATCGGGCTGCAGCATGGCGATGGCCAACGCGAGGATGCCCACCACGACGCCACCCATCAGCAAGCGGCGGCGTGTGAGGATCTGTGCGTGGTGGGCCATGTCGCGAAGGTGGTGAAGTTGACGGTGTGTCGCAACATCAACGACTCTTCTGCCATGACCCCAGCGTCAGACCCCCCCCGCAACAGGTCCACGTCACTCCTTCACGAGTGTTGTTGCCCTCCTGCCCTGAGCATCGTCCACCACCACCTGATACAAACCGGGCCGCAGGTGGCTGACATCGATAGCGTTCTGCACGCCTGACACACGACCATCCAGCACGTTACGGCCTGTCGCATCGATCAACCTGTAGCTGGCCGAAGTGGAGAGCCCTGCGATGCGCACCATGGAACTGCCGGGATTGGGCGCGAGCACCAAAGGGAAAAGGCCGCGCTGCTCGGCCATGCCGATGGTGATGCGTTCCCAAATGAGGATAAGTCCATCCGCATTGATGGTGATCAAGGGTTCCACCGGATCGATCTTCCACCAGGCGCGCTCCCCATTGGAGGAACTGATCTTCACCACGTTGTCGAAGGTGCCGGTGACCATTTCCACGGTACCATATCCAGTGCAGGTCCGCACCACGCTGAAGGGGGTTCCGTTCGCGGTGTAGTCGTCATTGTACTGCCCCCCGATGGAAAGAGGGAACACCACGAGGTCCGAGGGATCCGAATAGATGCGTTCCTCATCGGAGCCGATGGCACTGGCCAAGAGGCTCAACGCAGTGGGGCTCACATCGTAATAATTGTAGCTGATACTGGTACCGTACAACAGCAGCATGGCCAGGTCGGCGCTGGGATATTCGGCCGCATAGGGTGTGTTCGCCGCGGTCTGGAAAACGCCTGCTCCTGCCAGGTCGATCTGAGCGGTGGTAAAGTCCCATTCGGCAGCTGCGCCTTCCAGTTCAAAGTCGCTGTCGCCTGGGTCCAGCGCGATGTACAGGTCGAAGGAACTGCCCACCAGATCGAGCTGATCGTAGGTGAGCGTGGGCTGTGCCATTGCGGCAAGGGTTGCGGAAATGCAGACCAGTATCGCGCTTGTTCGCATGGGGATCTCTTTCCTGCGAAATAGACGAAAAAAGTGGTTCCGCTCCGGTATCGCCCAGGATGCGCTCGACATGAGCGCAGTTGCGGGAGCATTCTGTCCGTTGGTCCGAACAGGGCGGTACCTCGGTTCAGGGCAACTGCTGAACGCGCGTATTGTTGGGCATCGTGCTCCCTACGTTGGTGAGGATCCCATCACGATCGTTGGCGCTGCCGGTGTATTTGATCTCCCCGTCCATGTTGGTGTCGCGCGGATCATACACGTTGGGCAAGGTGTTGTTGGGGGTTGTGCTGCCCACGGCGATGATAATGGGGTCACGATCGTTGCCGGTGCCTGTGTACTTGAGCTGCGCATCCGCGCTTGTTTCACCGGACCAGAGAGCGAGCACGGTGCCGATGGTCTTGCGGGCCTCTGAACCCCAAGTGGCCATGGCCGGGCTGCGGAAGTCGATCACGGCTGCTGTGGCGGACAGGGCGATCGGGGCAGCCGTCATGGCGCCCAAGTGGTTGCGGTGACGAATGGAGATGTGGTAGTTGCCCGCCGGTTGTGCGAAGATCAAGAGCGATGCATTGTCCGTGGAGACCACATCCCCGTCGCGTTGCACGAGCGCCGTGCGCGAAGCAACCACTTGTGACGGAGTGGTCGCAGAACGCAATTCCACCAGCACCCAGTCCACCACCGCGTTGGTGCCGGTGCCCGCGAGTACCGGAGCGGTGGTAGTGGGTGTGGTGTTGCCCACCAGGGAGAAGCCGCTCGCGCTGTACGGTTCCGTGAGCGGGACCAACCCGAGCAGGCGCAGGTCGTCGCGCATCAGACCGGCACCTTCCACGTAGGCGCCTTCGAGGAAGACCTTCACATCCACGTTCAGCGCCGGGCTGTAGGTAGCGCAGTTGTTGAGCACGTACTGCACGCTGTTGTTCGCGTTGATGCGTCCACCGGTAACGGTCTGCCCGGGCAGGTTGCCGACCTGTTCTACCCCGGCGAAGAGCGCTGTACGCATGGCATCGGCGGCACCTTGCGGGTTGGTGCGCGCGAGCTGGGCGATACCGGTACACGGTGCGCTGTACATCAGGGCGAGCACCCCGGCGGTGAGCGGCGTGGCGAAGCTGGTTCCGCTGGTGGTGGTGTAGCCATTAGCGGATGAGGTTGTGCGCACAGCCTCACCAGGCGCTCCCACGTCGATGGTGGTAAGGCCATACCCGCTGAAGGTCCGTTGGTCGCTGCTGTTGGTGGCGGTAACGCTGATCATGTACGGGCTGCTGCAGGCGGTGGGCATATCCCCCACCACATCCACGTTCACGTTGTTGTTTGCGGTGGCTCCGCAATTGAGGATGCCTGCTTGGCCCATGGTGTCGTAGAAAGCGCACCACAGCGGATAGTTGGCGGGATTGGCGTTATCGATGCCCCAGCTGCTGCTGGTGGCCACCACGAATGCGCCTTGCGCGCCGTTGGTGCTGTTCCAGCGTTGACGTTGCACCAAGGGATAGGTATAGCTGGCGATCACATTGGCTTCGGTCAAGGAGGCATAGCGCACGGGCATCATCTTCACGTTCCAGTTGGCACCAACCACTCCGTTCGCGTTATTCCCGCGTGCGCCCACCATGCCGGCACAGCTGCTGCCGTGGCTGCCGCTGAACAATGTGTTGTCGTTACCTGCGGCAGGGTTCCAGCCGAACACATCATCGATGTAGCCGTTGGCGTCATCGTCGATGCCATTACCATCGACCTCCGCGCGGTTCACCCAGGAATTGTCGATCAGGTCGCTATGCGTGCGGTCGAAACCTTCCACCACGCACACCACGATGGTATCGCCCATGGCGGTAACACCCCCGGTGGTGGTGTTCCATGCGAGGTCGGTATCAATATCGTTGTCCTGCGGGTCCACATGGTGCCACTGTTGGCTGAACTGGGTGTCATTCGGTGTGATGCGTTCCTGCACCGTGTGGTTGAACTGGGCGGCTTCCACGGCGGGATGGCGACGAACCCGATCGAGCATGGCAGCGCCGGGGAAAGCCGGATCGTGCTTCAATAACCAGATCCTCGCTGGCGGACTCACTTCCCAAGAAACGATAAGGGCGGTCGCCGCTCCGTCGATGCTCGACAGGTCGCTCACCACAGCGCGCACGTCGGCACCGGGCACAAGGCGGATGAGCATATCGCCAGCGACATGTTCGGTTTCGCCACCGGTAAAGGTGGGCTGTTGGCCGAAGGCGTTCGCGGCCGTGAGGGCAGCAAGGAGGAGGATGTGTACTCGCATGATCGATGTCAGGTCAGGAACGCCCAAGGTCATGGCAATTGTTCGGTGCGGGTGTTGTTCGGTGTGGTGCTTCCCACGTTCACCAGCACGGGGTCACGGTCATTCGCGGAGCCGGTGTACTTCACCGTGCCGTCCAGGTTCACATCCGCCTGGACATAGCCGGCGACAGTATTGTTGGGAGTGGTGCTGCCCACGGCCACGAGGATCGGGTCGCGATCGTTACCGCTGCCGGTGTATCGCACGTTGCCGTCGCGCAGGACGTTGCCGCCCCAAAGGACCCATGCGCTGTTGATGCTCTTGCGCGCATCCGTGCCCCAAGTGGCCAGGGCAGCGCTGCGGAAGTCGAGCGTGATCGGTGCTACGGAAAGCGCGACCGCGTTCAGCGTCATTGCTCCGAGGTGGTTGCGGTGGCGCAGCGCCACGTGGTAGTTGCCGACCGGCAGATCATAGACGATATTCGAGAGGCCGTCCATGCCCACCACATCACCATCGCGTTGTACGAGGGCGGCGCGACTTTGCAGCACGGTGGAAGGGTTGTTCGCATCGCGCGCTTCGAGAAGCACCCAATCCACGATGGCGTTGTTGCCCGTGGTGCTCAGGATGGCGGTACTGAAGGACGTGTTCGTGTTGCCGACAAGCGTGAAGCCGATGGCCGTGAACGGTTCGCCGGGAGGAACGAGTCCCGCCGTGCGCAGGTGATCGCGCATTTGCCCGGTGCCGTTGTCGTACGCTCCTTCCAGCCAGAGCTTCACGGCCACGGGCAGGCCCGGGGTGGTCAGCACGCGGAAACGCCACCAGCCTTGCGGCGCGGAGATGGGGCGCACCTGCACCTTGCCGTTGGTCGCTACCGCACGGATGTAGTAATACACCAGGCTGCCCTCCGGTTGGTCCGGAATGCTCGCGCTCCAGTTGTTTCCCCCGGTAGCGGTCATGTTCAGCGCCGTGTAACCCTGTGTGGTATCCGTGGTCCAATACACCTGCGCGTTGGCGATGCCGCTCGCATGGCGCAGGTAGGCGCTCACCGTGTAGCCCGCACCGGTGTTGCTCCGGTCGGCCAGCCGCTGGTGGCGCATGAGCAAGGGCTTGCTTGCGCCGATGGCTTTGGTGATGCAGTGCAGCGCGCCGCTCTGGCCGATGATGTTGCCGCTGGTCTCGTCGCAATCGATGGCGATCACGCGGTAACCGGGAAGGTTTTCACGGTAGATGCGCAACGCGGTAGTGTCGTATTGTTCGCGATACGTGGGAACCAGTATCGTTCGATTGATGAAGATGCTGTTGGTAAAGGTGCGATAGCTGCTGCTCGGCGCGTAAGCTCCGCCTGTGCTTGGCGGCATGGGCACGCGCACGATGCGGTACGGCGTACCGAACACGCTGTTGAAGTTCTGCTGGATGTACTGGATGTTGGCCTCGATCTGTGGGCCGTCGCTCACGCCAGTGGGGAATTGCCCGATCAGCAGCGTTTCCTCATCGAGCAGCTTCATGTGCATGTCGATGTGGTTGATGCCGTCATAGGGCAGCTGCGTCATGCGCACATACCGACCGGGGCTGATGCCCATCCACGTGGTCATGAGCGCGTCCACTTGCACGGGCGTTTTGTCCGTCTGGTTGTAGCTGCCGCCGGATCCGTTCTCATCGATCACCAGGTTGCTGCTGAAGGCCGTGCCGAAGCCGTCCGCCATGAAATTTCCACCGGTGTGTACCAGGTCGTTCGGCGCGTTCGTGGAGGTGTACACCGCCTTGTTCTTGAAGGTGCCGATGGCGTCTGGCGACGTGTCGTCACTGGGCCGTGGCCGGTTATAGATCCAGTCCAGCAGGTAGAGGCTGTCCACCTCGTTCTGGTAGATGCACTCCGGCCCGTAGTCGCGCATCCAGATGCTGTTGTAGGGCGCGGCCAAGAAGCTGACGTTGGTGAGGTTGGGCAAGGGTGCTCCGCCCGCATTGTTGGCCAGCAGGTAGCTGGTGATGCTCGCCTGCGAATTGCCGCCGCTTGTGGCACAAAGGATCAGCACTTGGCACTCGTCCTTGGCATAGCGCACGATCTGCTTCAGGATGGTAGGGAAGCTGATCCAGCTCACGCAGAGGGTCTGCACCTCTTCCCATTCAGCCATGGTGCGCGGCGCGAACGGCGGCGGGGTGGATATGCCGCGGTCATCGCTCGCGCGGGAGTCGCGGTAATCGCGGATGAGGTCCCGTTCGTGCGGGGCTAGGCCGTGCGGCAGACCGTGCTGGGCGTGGGAGGCCAGGCCGACGGCCGCGAAAAGCAGTAAGAGCAGGTTGCGCATGGAGGGCCGCGAAACTACCGGAACGCCACAGGCCATGCCAGCGGCGAACCGCGCCTTTCGCCAGGACGTATTGGAACCCCGGCCGAACGCCCGCCCCTTCTCCTTGTCGGCCTTGCTGCCGATCGCTCCGCTACCGCCCTCAGAACGGGCCTTCGTCAGGATCCAGCGCTACGGCAGCTGCTGCGTTCGTGTATTGTTCGGCGTGGTGCTGCCCACGTTGGGGAGTATGACGTCCCTATCGTTACTCGTGCCCGTGTACTTCACCGCACCGTCCATGTTCGCATCCAGGCGGCTGTACTGACCGGTCAGCGCGTTGTTCGGCGTGGTGCTCCCGACCGCCACCAATAGGGGATCGCGATCGTTGTTCGCACCGGTGTATTTGACGGCGCCGTTGCCGGTGGCGTCGCCGGCCCACAAGGCCATTACGCCGTTCACGTTCACGCGCGCATTGGTACCGTACGAGCCGATGGCTGCTGAGCGCAGGTCCAGCATTTCCGGTTCGTCGTCCAGGGCGATGGCCATGGCGGTCATGATGGCGAGGTGGTTGCGGTGGCGCAGCGCTACGTAATAGTTCCCGGCGGCCACGGGGAAGTTGAGGTTCTCGTCCAGCGTGCCGCTCACCTGGTCATAGAAGTTCTTGTCATGGACACGGCCGTCCTTCTTGATCAGCACCGGCTTGGAATACACCACGGTGGCCGGGTTCTGCGCGGAACGGAGTTCCACCACCAACCAATCCACGATGGCCCACGGCGCAGTGGTCAGGTAGTACGCCGGGATCGGGGAGAGCGACGGGTTGCCGTTGTAGCTGTAACCCAAGGCCGAGTATGGCTCGGTGAGCGGTACCAGGTTGGCGGTACGAAGCCCCTCACCCATGGTGCCGTTGGTGGCCAACGGGCCTTGCAAGGCCGCCTTCAGGTTGAAGTTCACACCGCAATCGCCGGGCTGCACGTAGGGAAGGGTAATGGACTGGTTGATGGGCGCAAAGCATTGCACCGTTCCACCGCCACACTGATAGCCCGAAGCTGGCCCACCGATCACATAGTCTATTCCGAATTGGGTGCCGGGCGGGTCCAGTGGTGTATTGAAGCGCCAAACGCTCGGCGATTCCTGGGTGCAGAAATTCGAGACCTGTCCGTTGTAACCGCCGACACGGATCAGGTGCGAACCGGCGTTCCCGCAGGCGTCATCGGCGTTCGTCCACCGCAAGGTCCATTTGCCGGTGGTGCAGTTCAGGTCCGTGCTGTACTCCACGAGCGTCTCCAAGCGCGTGAGCGTGCCCGTCCAAGCACCCAAGGCCTGGCAGAGGGAAAAGTCGTCGAACGCGGTGACGTTGATGTTGCTGATCACCGGATCGGTGGTCCATGGCACATGGTAGGTGAAACCCGACGGACCGGTACTGCCGGAATTGTACACACCATCATCCGTGGAGATGGAATAGGCGTAGTTGGTCATGCTCCCACCACCGGTGAAGGTGACAACCACATCGTAGCCCGAGCAGTTGACGGTGCCGATGGTGACCACGCTCGATACCATGCATTGGGAGCGGACGCCCAAGGATATGAACGTGACCAGCCCGAGGTGGAAAGCGCGCTTCATGGCAGCTGCTGTGTTCGTGTATTGTTCGGCGTGGTGCTCCCCACGTTGGTGAGGATGATGTCGCGGTCGTTGACGGAGCCGGTGTACTTGATCACGCCATCGAGGTTGGTATCACGGCGGTCGTACACATTGGGCACTGTCGCGTTCGGTGTGGTGCTGCCTACGGCGAGGAGGATGGGATCGCGGTCGTTGGCGCTACCTGTGTACTTCATCGCGCCGTCGCCATTGGCATCGCCGGCCCAGAGGACCATCTTGGTGCCCACCTGCTTCTGCGCGGTCGTGCCGTAGGTCGCCGTCGCGGGGTTGGTGAAGTCCAACGGGGTGGTCACCGAAGAAAGAGCAATGGCCACGCCGGTCATCACCGCCAGGTGGTTCCTGTGGCGCACCGCCACTCGATAGTTCCCAGGGGTTCCCGGAAAAGACACGGGAGAAAGGCCATCCATGGCCACCACATCCCCATCGCGCTGAACGAGCGCGGCCTTGGAAGCGAGCACGTTCGCAGGGTTGTTCGGGTCGCGTAACTCAACAAGCACATGGTCCACGATGGCATTCGTACCGATGATGGCGAGCACGCCATTGCTGGTGCTGGCGTTCGGCGCAACCGAAACGATCTGCCCGGCCGCAGTGTATGGCTCCATCAGCGGTACCACGGCAGCGGCCCGCAGGTCATCACGCATGTTCGTTTGCGCCTGCACATACGCGCCTTCCAGAAAGACCTTCGGAGCAACGAGCAACGTCACCGCCTCGCCCGTGTACGCCCAAGTGTCCTTCAACCAGGACGGATAGGTGTCATCCCCTGGACCCGCACCGGATGAAATGTAGCCGGTGCCGTCGATCGCGAAGGAAGCCGCGCCCTCACGCGGAGCGCCTGGCAAGCTGGCTTTCGCGCTCCATGCATCGGTAACCGGATCATAGGCCCAGAGATCGTTCAGTTCCGCACCATTGATATCCACTCCACCGAAGATATAGCCACGCGTACCGATCACGAAGGAGGATGCGCCCGCACGTGCAACACCGGGAAAAACGGCCCGAGCGCTCCATACATCGGTCAAGGGCTCGTAGCACCAGAAATCGTTGCGATAGCCCGTGCTGTCGGAACCAAGACCGAGATAGCCCCTGCCACCGATGGAGAATGCTGTCGCCTTTCCCCTTCCTGTACCGGCGAACTGGGCCCTTTGCGTCCAGGTGTTCAGCGCAGGATCGAACGCCCACATGTCCTTCCGCCTGCCGCTGTTGGCACCACTGCCGAAGCCGGTTCCCATGTAGGCCTTCCCACCGATGGTGAACGCCGCCGCGTTGATGCGTGCGCCACCGGCGAACGCACTGACGGACCCCGCCTGGCCTGTGCCGGCATCGTAGAACCCAACCCCAGTCTGGTACGCGGTGTTGTAATAGCCGGTCGCCCGGTATGCCCGGGCTCCGACAGCGAAGCCAGTGGTGACGGCCGAGAATGCGCTCATCGGAAGCAGGGTCCAATTGTCAGTAGCTGGATCGTACTCCCAGCCATCCGTCGCGCATGAATATCCCATCCCGCCTTGCAACACATACCCCTTGCCGGATAGTGCACTGCACCCCGCGAACTGGGTCACGGAAGCACCGAAGCGCGCCTTGGTCGCCCAGGTATTGGTCGCCGGATCGAACTCGCCGAAGGTTTTCACCCACATGCCGCCGGGATTGTTCCAAGCGAAGTCGTTCCCCGCAGCCACGTAACCTCGCCCGTTCACCACGAATCCGACACCACTATAACGCTTTGGGAAGCCTGCCCGAACGATCCACGTATCGCTCAGCGGATCGTATTCATACCATGTGTTCGCTATCGTATACAGACCTCCTGTGGAAAGGGAGCGGCCATAGCCGAGGTAGCCCTTGTTCCCGATCCCGAGACCGATGCCCTGTGCCAACACCAAGGGCAGATTCGCCTTCGTCGACCACGAGTCGGCCACCGGATCGCACGCCCAAAGGTCGTTGCGGAAGGTTCCATCTTGGCCGGTGCCGACATAGCCCAACCCACCCACACTGAAAGCGGAGGCCTGGCTTCGCGCCGTACCGCCGAAGCTGGCGCGGGCTGACCAGCTATCCGTACCCGGGTCGTATCGCCAAGTGTCGCCCAAGTAACCACCGTTGACCCCGGTTGTCACATACGCATGCGCCCCGATTACAAAGGCAACGGCCGCCCTTCGGCCAAGCCCCGGCATCGGAGCCTTCGCCGCCCAGGAATCGGTCGTTGGGTCATACTCCCACAGGTCGTTCAGATAGGCCCCATTGTAGCCCGTTGTGATGTAGCCCTTGCTTCCGATGCCGAAGCCCACGGCATCCGTCCGTGCCGGACCGGGGAATGGAGCGCGCGGGGTCCATGTGTTCGCTGCCGGATCGTACTCCCACAGATCAGAGAGGTAGTAGTTCCCGGCGAAAGCTCCTCCGATCACGTACCCTTTGCTGCCGATGGAGAACGCGCAAGCACCCATTCGCGGATACGGAGCACCGGCCATGTTAGTGCCGATGTCGTTCTTCTGCACCCACGTGTTCGCCTGTGCGCAGAGCACGTGGGCTGCGAGGGTCGCGATCAAGAACAAGCCGATCCGTGGCGTTCTCATGGCAACTGCTGCGTTCGCGTATTGTTCGGCGTGGTGCTGCCCACGTTGGTGAGGATGATGTCGCGGTCGTTGGCGCTGCCGGTGTATTTGATCACGCCATCCAGGTTGGTATCGCGGCGGTCGTAGACGTTGGGCACGGTGTTGTTGGGGGTGGTGCTGCCCACGGCGATGAGGAGGGGGTCGCGGTCGTTGGTTGAACCAGTGTACTTCAGCGTGCCATTGCCGGTGGCGTCGCCCGGCCAGAGGCACCAGACGGAATTGATCTGCTTGAGCGCATTGGTCCCGAAGGCTAACCCGAGGGATGCCCTGAAGTCGATGGTGGAATTCGGCGCTGAGGGATCAAGGCTCAAAGGGTTGTTGAACGCTGTCATCACCGCGAGGTGATTCCGGTGCCGCAGCGCGATGCGATAGTTCGCGGGGCTCAGTGGGCAATTCACATAGGGATCACCGTCGGGGTCCATGATATCGCCATCGCGTTGGATGACCACGGCCTTGGAAAAGAGCACTTGTGTAGGCGAGGCGGCGTTGCGCAGTTCCAGGACCATCCAGTCGACGATAGCGTTGTCGCCGGAAACAGCCAGCAGAGCGGCGCTCAGGTTGTTGTTCACCGGAGCGCCCGTGTACACGTATCCCAAGCCCGAGAACGGTTCCGAGTTCGGTATCAGCCCGCTCGTGCGCAGGGCATCGCTCATCAAGGTGCCGGTGGACATCGCCCCTCCGAGCGCGGCGCGCACACGCAGGTTCACGCCGCAATCGCCCGCCGAAATGGGTACCGGTACCGTGAAATTGTACGAGGTGGCGCAGTAGTTGAACCCGGCCACCAGACCTTCCGGGAAGCTGATGACATGCGGCCCCGGTGCGAGCAATCCGTTGTACCGATGCCGCTCGGGCGAGGTCAGGAAGGTCCAATTGCCCCCGGGCTGGATCACCGGCCCCCCATCAATGGAACACGGCCGTGGTGTCGAGTTGAATTCCACCACTAGCTGAGACACGCCGGTAGTACACTGCACCTCCGTGGTCACCCATTCGAATGGCCACGTGTACGGGGACCAAGAAGCGAAGGCGGTAACGGAGCAACCGTTCACATCCGTCACGGTGATGCGGCAGCCGTCTGTGGCATCCCATGTGGTGCCGGGATAGCTGGCGAGCAGATCACCATCCGCATCGTTCGTGATCGTCTCCACTTGGGATTGCTGTGGCATGCGCTCCACAACGATGGTGAACTGCGCGAAGCCCGAAGATGTGTTTACCTGGATGCCGCCACCCAAACAACTCATCTGTGCGGAAACCTGCACGGTGTGCGGGCACTGGGCAAATGCGACGGCCGGCAGGGTGATCGCAAGGGAAAGGAGCGTCCTCATGGCAACTGCTGCGTTCGTGTATTGTTCGGTGTGGTGCTCCCCACATTGGTGAGGATGATGTCGCGGTGACTGATAGCCCTTCCCAAGACGCCCCATCCCCCGCCGGTTGCCCCCAAATTATCGGTCCCCAACGACCTGACCCATCATCCGATCGGATGAT
>JANOPI010000445.1:0-3168 GCA_031421755.1 Flavobacteriales bacterium
CTCGATCACCTTGCCGTCGTATTGTGTGATCAACATCGGAGAATCCTTGCTGATGCACACGGGGATGTGATCGGTAAGGTCGCTTGGCGCGATGATGAGGCCCGCAGCATGGATGCCTACGCCGCGCACGCTGCCTTCTACTTTTCCGGCTTCGCGCAACACGTCGGCGGTGAGCTCCCCGCTTTCGAGTATCTCGCGCAGCTGCTTCACGTTCGCGATCTCGTCGCTGTTGAGGTTCTCCTTCTGTTTCAAACTGCCTTCCCCTTCGAATGGCGCACGCAGCACACGGCCCAGCTCGATGCCCGGCCGCTCCGGTACCAACTTGGCCAATCGGTCCGCTTCGTTCAGCGGCAGATCGAGCACCCGGGATACATCACGGATGCTGCTTTTGGCCGCCATACCGCCGTAGGTCACGATCTGTGCGACCTGGTTGCGCCCGTACTTCTCCACCATGTAGTCGATCACCTTCTGCCGGCCTTCGTCGTCGAAGTCCGTATCGATATCAGGCATGCTCTTGCGGTCCGGATTGAGGAAGCGCTCGAACAGCAGATCGTACTTGATCGGATCGATGTTGGTGATGCCGGTGCAGTACGCCACTACGCTGCCCGCCGCGGATCCCCGACCAGGACCGATCAGCACACCGATCTCGCGGCCCTTGTTGATGAAGTCCTGGGTGATCAGGAAGTAGCCGCTGAAGCCCATCGTGCGGATGGTGAACAACTCGAAGTCGATGCGTTCCTTGATCTTCGGATCGAGCGAGTCGATACCGCCATGAAGGCCTGGATCGATCTGCTCGCTCCCCGCCGGGGAGGGCTGGGGTGGGGTGATGTATCGCTTGATCGCGCCTTGATAGGTGAGGTGCTGCAAGTAGGCGTCCTGATCGGTGAAGCCCTCCGGTATCGGGAAGTTGGGCAGCAGGATGTCCTTCTTCAGTTTCAGCACATCCACCTTGTCCACGATCAGGTTCGTGTTGTCCAGGGCTTCCGGCGGGTCGTGGAAGGTCGCGGCCATCTGGGCCTGCGTCTTGAAGAAGAACTCGTCGTTGGGGAAGCCGAAGCGTTTGCCTTTGCTGCTCACGCTGTCGTCATCGTCCGTGGCCTTCGGCGTGCTCTGCTTTTCGGCCGTGTTGATGCACAGGAGGATGTCGTGCGCGTTGTAATCCTCCTGGTCCACGTAATGGCTGTCGTTGCTCGCGATGATGGGCACGTTGTGTTTGCGGGCCCATTGCACCAGCACATGGTTCACCTTGTCCTGCTCGGGTATGCCGTGGCGTTGCAGCTCCACGTAGTAATCGTCACCGAACACGCCGAGCCACCACTTGAATTCGGCCTCCGCCTTGTGCAGTTCGTTCTCCCAGCGCATGATCGCCTTGGGCACGCTCGCACCGAGGCAGCAGGTAGTGGCGATCAGCCCTTCGTGGTACTTCAGCACCAATTCCTTGTCGATGCGCGGGTACTTGCTGTAGAAACCTTCGGTGTATCCGAGGGAACAGAGCTTGCTCAGGTTCTTGTAGCCCGTGGCATTCTTCGCCAGCAGCAACTGGTGGAAGCGCTGGTCGCGATCCTCCCGCGTGAACACTTTCTTGTGGCGGTCCTCCACCACGTAGAATTCGCAGCCCACGATCGGTTTGATGCGGGGCGTGCCATCCGCGTTCTTGTGCTTGCCCGCCTCCGCCACGAACTTGAATGCCCCGAACATGTTGCCGTGGTCGGTGATGGCGATCGCAGGATGCCCGTCGGCGATGGCCTTCTTGAAGAGCGCGGGAATGGAGGCGGCGCCGTCGAGGAGGGAGAACTGGGTGTGGACGTGGAGATGGGAGAACTTCGTCATGGCAGGAGCGCGAAACTACCGGAGGGAGGGTGAGGGGAGGGGGGGCAGTTTTCCACAAGGGTGGAGACCGCTTTACTTTCGCTGCATGAACTACATACTCACCGTTCCGGATGGGCGCAAGGAGTTCTTGGAAGAACTCTTCAAGGCGATGCCGTTTATCAAGGCCAAGGCCATTTCGAAAGCGAAGGCTGAGCACATGACGGATATGATCGAAGCGATCGAGGAACTGAAGGAGATCGAATCGGGTAAGCGGAAGCCGCGATCCATGAAGGCGTTGTTGCGTGAGCTTTGAAGTTGTTCCGCTCCGGCCCTTCGAGAAGCAACTGAAGAAGCTGGCCGCGAGATACCCATCGTTGAAGAAAGAGATCTCAGCGTTGGTAGATGCACTTGCTATGGACCCTACGCTGGGAACACCGATAGGCAAGGGCTCCTATAAGATCAGGCTAGCGATCGCGTCGAAGGGAAAGGGCAAGAGCGGTGGTGGCCGGGTGATCACGCATGTACGCGTCGTGTCGTCGCGGGTCTACATGTTGTCGCTTTACGACAAGAGCGAGAAGGACACGCTGTCCGACAAGGAACTGAAGGAACTCCTCGCGCTGATCCCAGAGCCGCTGCGCTGAAAGAATTTCCACGTCGAGCACGGGGTGTGAACGTGGAGGGGTGAGAACTTCGTCATAGCAGGAGCGCGAAACTACCTGCGTAGGGATGAGGGGAGAGCGGTCAGTTTTCCACAGGGGAACTCGTGGCTGTTGAAGGCGCACAAGCGCACTTCCGTCAAGACTGGACAAGTCATACCTGAATCCTTCCCATCCTGCTTTCCTTGCCTTCGGGCCAAGGGGCGACCTTTTGACGAACATCTCCGGAACTTGGAGATCGGCAGACAAGTAGTAGACCGCATATCGTTGCGCGCTGACTACAACAAGGAATAACGGGAAGTAGATCCCTGCATCCATGCGGTCCTTCTGAGGTTTCCAGGCGGCACCTAGCACCTGCTTGGGTCTGACATCGATGTCTTGCACATTCAGCGTCTTTACTTGGGCCAGATAGCCGCAGAAGTCGCAAATGACATCTGCACATTTGAAGTTTGGCGGCAGCAACTTGAGGGTGCTCCCTCGCTTGCATTTTGGACAGCGGCATGTCTTTGTGATCATACGCTCTCCCCAAGTCCCTAAGCTCTGCTTTACGGTTCTCATTGGTACTGCTTCATTTAGTGGTGTGTCAAAGGTGAATCAACTCTGCTCTAGCGCTCAACTCGGCGCGCCTGCGTGCGCCGAGTGCCCACCCTGTTCCAGGTCTTCGCCCGCCTCACCCGCTCATCGATGGTATCACCCCTGGATG
>JANOPI010000446.1:0-5601 GCA_031421755.1 Flavobacteriales bacterium
GGCGCAGCCAGTCGGTGCGCTCGCTCGTGCCCGTGACGGGGAGCGTGCCCCGGACGATTTCGGGGCCTTCTTCCAGATCGTCGATGAAGGTCTTCGGGATCGCCCTTTCGCAAGTAGCGCCGCAGGTACATCTCGCTACCGGACCTGAACGGGAAGTGGTTGTAGCTGCCGACCACTTTTTCAATATCTCGGCTTCGGTATTCGCGCAGCAGTTGCTCCCAGTAGGGCACAGCGGCTTCAAGCGTGCGGATGGCGTCGTCAACATGGGCGTTGTCCGGGTACGCATCGTCCCACATCCTGAGCACGAGGGCGCGCAGTGAGAACAATTCCACCATTTGCGCCGGGTTGGTGATCCGGGCATCATAGGTGAGCGGATCGACGATCGGAGTCTGCCCAACATGTTGTAGCATGGTGCGCAAGGCCCTGTCGAACGCCGCGATACACGCGCGGGAACTGTCCGGTCCGTAGGCGCCCTTGTACAACAGCGCCGTGGTGTAGTGGTCCATCATCACGGCTTCGGTGCTGCCGAACCCGGCTGCGGTCATCAGGTCGATGGAGCGTTCGTAACAGAAAAGAGCGCTGTCCACGGTTTCCTTGGTGGGAACGGGTGAGTCGTGCCGCCCTGCTTCATCGGTGAAGGTGTTGCCGATGTCGTGCGTGACCTGCGCGATCCAGATGGTGTCATTGGCGATCATCGCTGCGTGCAGAGCTTCACGGTAGAAGGATCGGGTATGCACGAGCCGCTGGTGGTTGTCCATGCCAAGCGCCATTTCCCACACCTTGTAGGCGTAGCCGTATTCACGCAGGATCAGCACACGTTCGAGCGGATCGATCTGGCCCTTTCGTGTCTTCAACACGAGTTTGGCGCGCGTGCCTTCCACATATGCGTACCGTTGATGATCCGTTTGCGAAGCGGCCATGTAGTCGTGGTAGCGCGCTTGGTAGGCGTAGCCCACTGCGGCCTCGGCGGAGCTGTCACCGAACGTGTGTTGTCGAAGGCTCAGTGCTTCGTCCCAATGCTTCTTGGCTTCGCCGATGTCGCTCAGGCGGTGGTATTGTTCGCCGAGGAGTTCGAGCGATCGGGCGCGGGACAGCGTTTCCGCAGTGGTGTGCGACAAGTCATTTTCGAGGCAGGTGATCACACTGTCGGTCTCGCCTTGGATCATCAAACGCCTGACAAGTCCGAGGTCCGACTGCCCCACCACCCAACCGCTGGCGCAGAGCTGGCAGCAGAGCTGGACAGATCGGAGGTAAGTCATGGGTGGAAAGTAAACAGGGTCTCGGTACTTCAACAGCGTGTTCGGGCATGGGAATCATCCGATCGGATGATGAACTTCTGCTCGTCTTGGGGCAACTTGCGCAGGCGACCACGTCTTGGTCCTGATCCCTTCCACTGCACCACGATCACCACTGCATGCTGAACCAACCACGCGCTACTGTCGGTGTCTTGTTGATCGCCGGGGTACTGGCCTTTACAGCGCCATGCTATGCCCAATCCGACACGTGGGTACGCAAGAATGATGTCGCCTACAATGGACAAGATGGACCGCAGAAGAGATCGTCACTCGCGTTCTCCATTGGGAGCCTCGGGTATATGGTGGCTACCGATGGCGTGCTCTGGGCCTATGATCCGATCTCCGACGCATGGTCGTCCCGAGCCACACATCCTGGCTTCGCGTCGGGCGGTTGGGTGGCCTTGAGCATGGGTGGACTGGGATTCATGTTCCAAACGACCGGAACGATGCAGACATGGGTCTATGATCCCGCCCTCGACACCTGGTCCAATGCTGCGAACTTCCCCGGCGCTACGCGGTACAGTCCTGCTGGTTTTGCTGTGGGTGGCAAGGCTTACATGGGGCTCGGAAGCGGCCAGAGCGACTTTTGGGAATTTGATCCCGCGCTGGACCAATGGTCACCCAAGACCAATTATCCCATCGCCGGACTGCAGACCGCGACAGGGTTCGCCATCGGGTCGAAGGGTTACATCACAGGTGGTTGCACATCGTGTGGCGAGTATCCGCAACTGACCGGAGCCACCTATGAGTTCGATCCGGTCGCCAATACTTGGACGGCCAAAGCCTCAGGCTCCAATGGAGGCACGGGACGCGTGGCTTTTGCTATCGGGAACAAGGGGTATGCGGGCCTGGGTGCCACGATCTGGTCCGAGGGCTCGAATTCCATGAACGCGTTCGATCCGGTATTGAACGCGTGGACATCGGCCGGCTCGTTCGGATACTCCGTCGGCCGGCAGGGCGCGTTCGCGTTCGTCATCGGTGATAAGGGGTACATCGGCGGCGGCGGCAAATCCGGGGGCTATCATCAAGCGAGCTACAATGACTTCTACGAGTTCGATCCCGTAAGCACGACCTACACGCCCCGATCCTTCTTGGGTGGTATGGCGGTGGAACGCAGCTCCATGTTCGGCTTCGGAACGAAGGGCACGTTCATCCGCGGGGGATCAATTGGCCAATACTCTTGGTCGCAGGGAGAGGTCTGGGACTATGCGCCGGCGACCAATACCTGGACGAGGCGCGCTTTGATCGCGCAAAACGCGGTCGGCGCCTCGACCTTCGCCGTTCAGGGTGCCGGGTATAAGGTCGGCGGTGCCGTAACGGGTAGTCCTTTCAGTTCCAACTTGTGCTATCAGCCGACATCTGACAATTGGACCTCCCGTGCTTCTATACCCTTTGCGCGATATGGCACCGTGGCATTCAGCCATGGTGGTTTCGGATATGTGGGTCTTGGCATCGGAAGCAGCCCTACCTACAAGAACGATCTGCGCCGGTATGACCCAGCGAGCAACACATGGACGGGAATGGCGGTCTTTCCAGGAGCAGCCCGAGGCGATGCGGTCGCGTTCCGGATCGGGAAGAAGGTGTACGTGGGCACTGGATTCAATGTGGTCCGGCTGCGGGACATGTGGGTATATGACATCGAACTGGACACTTGGACACAGAAGGCGGATTTCGGCGGCACGGCGCGGCGGGGAGCTGTTGCGTTCACGGTCGGTGGAAAGGGGTACATCGCTACGGGGGATGATGGTACATGGCGCAACGACTTGTGGGAGTATGATCCCATCGCTGATACCTGGACACAGCGGGCCGACTTCGGAGGCATCGGACGCTCATACGCGGTGGCTTTCGTGGTCGGCGCCAAAGCGTACGTAGCCGGTGGAAGGACCGGGACTTCGACCTATGCGAGTGACATGTGGGAGTACGCTGCGTTGGATCCTTTGAACGCGGTACAGGTACGGCCGAAGGTTCTTCTCGAAGGTCCGTACAACAGCGGAACCGGCTTGATGAGCGATGCGCTACGGACCGCAGGATTGGTGCAGCTCACCGAGCCTTACACGGCACTTGGCTACGATCATGCCATGAGCGGTGGGGAATCCACCACACCGGCCGTGCTGGCCGTCACCGGCAACAACGCCATCGTGGATTGGGTGGTTGTGGAACTCCGCAACCCGGCGCAAACTTCCATGGTTGTCGCATCAGCTTGTGCGTTGGTGCAGCGCGATGGTGATGTGGTGGGGGTGGATGGCGTTTCACCTGTCCGCTTGTACGTAGGCGCTGGCAACTACCATGTGGCTATACGGCACCGGAACCACATGGGTGCGATGACGGCGATCACCGTAGCTCTTGCTCCGAACGCCGTCACGGTCGACCTCAGCACATCCAGCACGGCCACATACGGTACCACCGCGCGGAAAACCGTTGGCTCCGCGCAAGTGTTGTGGGCAGGTGATGCCACGTACGACAATAGCGTGCGCTACACGGGTTCAGGCAACGACCGCGATCCGATCCTGGTGAAAGTCGGCGGCACCACGCCGAACAGCACGGCGACGGGCTACTTCGGAGAGGACGTGAATATGGATGGTCTGGTCAAATACACCGGTGGTAGCAACGATCGGGACCTCATCCTGGTGAACGTAGGCAGCACCACGCCGAACTACGTGCGGGTGCAACAGTTGCCCTGACAGCCGGACATCTTGTGAAGGGATACGGAGGCGCATCCGCACATCCCTTTACATTTGGTCGCACCTGCCCCCCGACAAGGTCGGGATGAGATACATGCAACCCCAGCTCAAAGAAGAAGGCGAGTTCAAGTACATCGAGGTCGGTGACGGCCCGCCGTTGCTGTTCCTTCACGGGTTGTTCGGGGCGCTCAGCAACTTTGAGGGGCCGATCGACTACTTCGGCAAGAAGTACCGCGTGGTGATGCCGATGCTGCCGCTGTACACGTTGCCGATGTTGAACACCAATATCCCGGCGCTGGCGGAATTCCTGGACCGCTTTATCACCTACAAGGGCTATTCGGACATCAACCTGCTGGGCAATTCCTTGGGCGGTCACATCGCACTGGTGTATTGCACGAAGCACGCGGCCAACGTGCGCACGCTCATCCTTACCGGCAGCAGTGGATTGTACGAGAACGCGTTCGGCGGTGGCTTTCCGCGGCGTGAAGACAAGGACTACCTGCGCGCCAAGATCGCGCTCACCTTCCACGACCCGAAGCACACCACGGACGCGCTTGTAGAAGAGTGCTACACCACGGTGAACGACAAGGCCAAGCTCATCCGCATTCTTTCACTGGCGAAGAGCGCCATCCGCCACAACATGGCCAAGGACCTGCCGAACCTGCAGATGCCGGTGGCGTTGATCTGGGGCAAGCAGGACACGATCACACCGCCGCATGTGGCCGAGGAATTCCATTCGCTCATTCCGCACAGCGAACTGTTCTGGATCGATGAGTGCGGGCACGCCCCTATGATGGAGCACCCGGACACGTTCAATGGGCTGGTGGATAGCTGGCTCGCGAAGACGATCTCGTGAAAATGCAAGTGGTGAGTAGCGAGTGGCGAGTGGCGAGTGCTGCCTTTGTCATGCCGAGCGCAGTCGAGGCAGGGCAGCACTCGCCACTCACCACTCATCACTCGCTACTCCTTCCATGGAAACCCTGATCGCAGAACACCTCGGCAGCGGCCGCGAAGCCAAGCACTGGCCCAAGGCGACCTTGCCGGAGTACGCCTTCATCGGGCGCAGCAACGTGGGCAAGAGCTCCTTGGTGAACATGCTCGTGGGCATCAACAAGCTGGCGCGCGTGAGCAATACGCCGGGCAAAACGCGCAACGTGGAACACTTCAAGGTGGACAACTCCTGGCTGCTGGCCGATCTGCCGGGTTACGGTTTCGCCAAGGTGAGCCAAGATGAACGCGCCGTGTGGCGGAAGATGATCGACGGCTACCTGCTGGAGCGCGAGAACCTGCAATGTGTCTTCGTGCTCATCGACTCACGCTTGGAGCCGCAGAACAACGACCTCGGCATGATCAAATGGTTGGGGGAGAAGGAGATCCCCTTCGTGCTCGTGTTCACCAAGAGCGACAAGATGAAGCAGCCTAGCCTGGTGAGCAACATCGCGCTGTTCAAGCGCACGTTGAAGAAGAGCTGGGACAAGCTGCCGCAGATCTTCATCACTTCCTCCGAGAACCGCAAGGGCCGGGAGGACTTGCTGGAATTCATCGCGGGGGTGAATTCGGCATGGGCAGGAGCTTCCCGGTGAGTGACGAGTGGTGAGTGGTGAGTGACGAGTGCTGTTTGTCGG
>JANOPI010000447.1:0-9762 GCA_031421755.1 Flavobacteriales bacterium
CGACTTCAATGACCCGGCGCATTCACCGCTCGGGGATGAACGCCAGCTCCTTCTAGCCAGCTACGCCTTGTCAAACCCTTGGTTCTCGGGTGCCACCGACCACTACAGCACCTTTACCAATCCGCAGGTGGACATGATCGATGCCCACATGTACACTTGGCCCGGCCTTGCGGACCAGGACCAGCCTGACTTCCGCATCCGCGAGCAGTTCGACAAGCTGCAGACATTCCGTGATTCATTTCCCTCGCCGGGCTTGCCACCGGAAGAGCGCAAACCGATCATTGCCGGTGAAGTGAACTATTCGTCAAGTGTCAGCTTGATTGAAGGCGCTGACACCATCGGTTACGAATTGGAACAACTCTTCCACAACTATGATGTCTCCTTCCACAACGAGCTGTGGGCCGGTGCCTTCAGCGGCAAGTGGGCCACGGGTACTACTTGGCTTTGGCACCGGGTGTTCTGGTGGCCGGGGGCGTTGCAAGAGCCGCCTGAAGACCTCGGAAACCAATGGCAAACCACCCACTCAAACGCACCCGATTCTACCAATTATCTTGACATTGGCACGCTTGCACCTGTCACCCAAATAAACAAGCCCATTCATCACCATTTCAAGCCGCTGGCGGATTTGCTGAATAATGAGAACATACAAGCTTCAGAATTCTTTAACTGGGACTTGGCACCCCACAAGGTCTATGACCAAGAGAGCCAAATAGAATGCTACTATCTGATTGATCAAGCAGGGACCATGGCCATAGGCTGGGTACACAACCTGAAATCCTGGGGCATGAATACCTTCTACTTCAAGCAGAATCTACAGAATGTTCTGGGCTGTGCAACACCTGATACGCAGAGCGTATCACTTCCTGGTTTCATTGAAAACGATGCTTACTATATCACGTGGTTCCCTACGCGAATGAATGGCACTGTACCGCCCAACGACACCATTGAAAGTACATGGGATGGTAACGTGACGTTGGACTTTTCCGACCATGCGATGAACGGCATCGCGAACAACTACTTGGACACTGTGCATTCGGACTATGCATTCGTTGTGGCCTTTCAACCTGTCATTCGCAGTGCGCTAGCCACGGTAGAAGAGATCTCAGGCACTATCGTTCAGGATTGGGATTTCAATATGTTCCCGAATCCTGGGCATGACATGCTGCGTGTCATTCTGCCAGCCACCGAAGTTCTCCTGCAAGTCGAATTATTCGACTTGACCGGGAAACGTGTGTACGATGGGATGAGCTTGGCCCGCAGGCTATTTGACATCCCGCTCGCGCACTTGGCCAGAGGTACCTATTGCGTGAGGGTTTCCGACGCCACCCAACGCAGGATGAAGATTCTGATCATTCAGTAGCACAATGAGAACAACATTCCTGTGTTTATCGCTGTTGGCCGTTGGCCTAAACACACAAGGGCAGCTCACTGTCCAGAAGTACTTTAAGGCGACCGGTACCGCCACGCTCAGCATCACAGAGCTTTCAACTGGGAATTTATTCACCGGCATTGCTTATCAATCTGGCGTATCGTTGATGGATCCTCAAGGGGATATTCTGAGCACCCGGTGCTACGGTCTGCTCCCGTTCACAGCAATGCAGTCTGTTCGCAGACACACGGACAACGAATTCTATTTCGTTGGCGGCCTACTTTCTGATTCGTGTGAGGTTGAGGAGAGCCTTGAAGTCAATCCATTGTTCGGCAAGATGGATTCCCTGGGAAGCATTCTGTTCCTTAACCACTATCAACTCAATGCGGTCACTTGCTCAAATACGGCCTCCGACCTAGTGGTGACTGGCGATGGAGGAGCGGTGGTTTGGGGCAGATATAACAGCTTCTTCGCGCTAAGGCTTGACCAGACAGGTCTGCCACTGTGGTCGAAACAATTCAACCACAGCGGAAGCATTTCCTTCATACGGGAATTTCCCAATAGCGACCTGCTTGTGGGCTTCAACATGGACACCGCCGGTGTTGGATTGGCCCGACTGAACGCGGTCGGAGATATCCTGTGGTGCAAGTCTTACATACGCCCGAAGGGTAATCTGCAGGATTGTGTGATCGAGTCTGATAGTTCCTTCATCGTTACCGGTTACACGGATAGCATCGGCTCATTGAATGGTTTCATCCCGCTCCCAGTGGATTATGAACCGAAGTTGTTCATGATGAAAGTGG
Source organism: Flavobacteriales bacterium (assembly GCA_031421755.1). Taxonomy (GTDB): domain Bacteria; phylum Bacteroidota; class Bacteroidia; order Flavobacteriales_F; family PHOS-HE28; genus PHOS-HE28. The sequence goes on from JANOPI010000447.1 coordinate 2,173, forward strand.
ACGGGAATGGCCAAATTCAATGGTGCAAGGGGTATGTCGGCGAACCACGCTGGTATGCCCGGAGCGGTGTACGCATGACACGGACGCTGGATGGGAAATACGTGATTCTCGCCAATATCGGCTTTACGAACAACAACATCGCATATCGACCATTCATGATGAAAACCAATCAGAATGGCGATACGCTGTGGACACGCTCCGCAGGTGCATCGGGATACACCTACAATACGATAAACTTGGTGGCAAGTGCGGACGGGGGGTTCTACTATGATGGCAGTGCGTACGGTGATTTTGGCCAGTGGTCCGGCGCTGCCTTTCTTTTCAAGACCGACTCCCTCGGCCATCTGCCTTGCCACGAACGCACCCACCCTATTGAGGTCATGGATCTCTTTCCAACGGACAGCAGCTTCACGCTCAACTTTATTGAAGGCGCGGTGGCCAGTGCTACCACCAACAGCGAGGTCACCTACGATCCGATCGTCACATTCGATGGATGCACGTTCGCAACCGGTCTTCCACCCATATCGCGCTCACCTCGCAAGATGAGCATCCGCCCCAACCCCAACACCGGCCGCTTCAATCTGGATTTCAAGGATCCTCTCATAGCGGAAAGCTGGTACTCGGTATATGATACCATGGGCAAGCTGCTCTTCCAGCGCCCCTTGGGCAAAGGCAAGGAGACCGAGGAGATCGACCTGTCGCGCTATGGCAAGGGCACGTATTTGATCAAATGCACCGATCCCACGGGCGTGTACCATGAGCGCGTGGTAGTGGAGTAGCTGCCACCAGCGCCACCGGGTAGTGGTGGAGAAGCGTGCTACCTCGTTCGCGAGGAAGCCGATGCAATGGACTTCTGGTGGTGGTAAACGGTCCTTGCTAGCGGAGATGGAACACGCTGGAAAGTCGGGGTACTTTCGCCGCCCGTATACCATGCGCATCGTCGGCATCAGCAACAAGACCCGTTACTGGCAGCACTACTGCTTCAGCAATCCGCCGGACGGGTACCGCTATTCGCGCATGCTCGATATCCCATGGCATGTGCTGAAAGTCAAGCAGCAGTTCCTGGCCCACACCAAATTCTTCTTCCCAGGCAAGCCGGCGGACATCTACCACACCTACAACAGCGTGGTAGCGAACCGCCGCCCATGGGTGATCGAGGTGGAGAGCTACCTGCCGCGCTACAAGCCTATGAAGGAGAGCCACCGGCTCTTCAAATGGGGTCAGCGCCGCCTCGCGAGCGACGATTGCAAACAGCTCATCTTCACAAGTGAGAATACCGCCCGGATGAACCGCGACAACCTGATCTCCATCGGTGTTGACCCGGCGAAAATGACGGTGGTGTATCGCGCGGTTGAGCAGTATTCCCCCGCTGAAAAGGACAAGGAACATTTCATCATCCTCTTCGCCGGGAATGGATTCTACCGCAAGGGTGGCTTGGAGTTGCTCAAGGCCTTCCAACGATCGGGTCGGCAAAACGCAAAGCTCTGGATCGTAAGCACGCTCGAAGTGGATTGGGGCGTATTTCCCAAGGAGGAGGAGATCGCCTGGGCGGAAAAGACGATACACGATGATCCGCGCATCACGCTCCATCGAGGGCTCCCGCATGCGCGCTTGCTCCAACTGATGCGGCAGGCGCATGTGTTCGTGAGCACAACATTCAGCGATCCCTTCAACAACACGGTGCTCGAGGCGATGGGCGCACAACTTCCGGTGATCTCATCGGACATCAGTTCCATACCGGAGATCGTTTCACATGGGCGCAATGGCTGGCTGCTTCCCGTTACGGACAGGGCCAGCGATGAGATCGCGGAGGAGATCACGATGCGCTTGCGTACGCTGATGGACGATCCCGTTGCCTACGAACGCATGTGCGCTGAAAGCCTTGCCGTGGTGCGGGAACGGTTCGATCTCCGGGTGCGCAATAAGCGGCTTGCGGCGATCTACGATGCGGCCCTTGGCGCCCGTTAACGGTTGAAACAGCAGCGGTAGTTCCGCGGAACGGCATCTGTGCCCACCCCTTGACCTACCCCGCCATGGGTGCAGGAGATCGAACCCACTGTGCGCACGGAAAGATCCCCGTTCGCCGCGCTGTTGGTCCACTCCCAGTTCCCCGTCATGTTCTGAAGGCCGAGCGTACCCGCCTGCGTACAGGCCGCATACCATTGGCCCCATGTGCATAGCCGCATGCCGGCTTCCCCGCAGGCCACCGCAGCAAGGTCGAAGGTGAGCGAATCGCGCTCAGTGGTTTCGATGCAGTATTGTCCGTTCACGTCCACCGATCCCACCGGACAGGGTTTGCGGTCCATGCGCCGCGCACTTACCAATTGATAGACGCTTCCATCGAACACGAGGTTCACGGTTTCGCCCGCGCCGATATCACCGGCTTGAAGAGGCTGGTCGCCATCCTTCAGCACGGCTGCGGGTGACGAGCCGTTCACGGTCAAGGTCACTGCACCGTTGTTCGCATCGGCGCAGCGCAGTAGCAGGCATAGTCCAGCACTGACAACCGTTGTCGCGGGTTGCACATTGGCCTGCCAAGCACTCCCGCCCGCTACCTCCGCATAGCGGTAAGCGCCGCGCTGCAGGGTGCGCGCATTCATGGCATCGGTAGCGTTCACACCGTCATGAAGTCCGATCACTTGCCGGTCCTGCGGATCAGTACCTTCCAGCATCACCGGTCTGTCCGCGTGTACCTGCGCGAAAACCGGTGTGGCGAACAGTGCCAAGATACCGACCATATGTGATCGGGTCCTCATCGGCGCAAGCGCATGCAGCATCGGACCTCTCCGTAGTTGTTGTCACTTTCCACTGCGCCGAGCTGGCGTTGCGATGAACATTGCCAGCGTCCTCCCTGGTTCGCCGTATGGGTGTGATCACTGGTCCCATCGATCCATTCCCACTGGTTGAAGAGTCCGACCATGCCACCAGACTGGGTGGCTACACAACCCGCGATGTATTCATCCCATGTGCAAAGGCGCGCACCACGGTCACCGCACCAGCGTATGGCATTGTAGATGCTCATGAACAGGGTGTCTTCGCGCATGATGCACAGGTCGCCTCCGCCGGAGATATACCCTGCCGGGCACCCCGCACGTTCGCGGCCCATCAGGAAGAACGCCGTATCCATGTATACCGCTTCTACGATGGTGCCTGGTTGAAGCTGGCCCGCACCCACTGTTCGCGCATCGCTGCGATACATGCGTTTCGCGCCAAGGCCATCCACATCCAGTGTTACCGGACCATATCCTGCGGTCGAAGGCATGAAACGGACATTCAGACCGTTCGTGTAGGCCGTACACGGAGGGTCCATCGCGAGTTGGATCGCCATGCCCGTTCCGCTCACCTGGCCCCAATGGTACACGCCACCTTGCGCATCGCCCACCGTGATCAGGCTGTTCTCGTCCACCGGCGGCGCAAGGCCTTCAATGGAACGTTGCGTGCTGTCCACCGAGGTGAGCACCAGCGGCTTGTTCACATGCACCTGCGCTACCGCGATCGCGGAAGTACACAGGACACTGAGCAGCTGTGCGGTCCTCATCGGTCGTAGCAGCATCTGTAACGGAGCATCGTCAGCGGTTCACGTGTGCCGCCAGCGCGGCAATCCGGAAGCAAGGTGGTCGCGTTGATGCCCATGGTCTTCGCGTCGTTGATGTTGTTGGACGCCTCATCCACCCATTCGTAGTCCGCGATCGACCCGAAAATGCTGCCCGTGCTCTGCAAGCAGGACTGTACCCATTCGGCGAAACCGCACAAACGCCTGCCCTGGCCGGTGCAGCTCGAAACAGCCGAATACCAGTTCACCGGCTCGTGGCTCACCGCTTCCACGCATGAACCGGTACTGACAGGCAGGTAGCCCGGGGGACAACCCGGATATACCTGGCTCGTTACCTGGAATGCGGTGCCGTCGTAGATCACTTGTACCGGAATTCCGGCATGCAGATCGCCGCTATCGAGTGGTGCATTGATGTTCTTGCGCAACGGTACGGCGCCCAGTCCGTTCGCTTCGAGCGTCGCATCCCCGGTATTCGCACCGGCAGGAACGAAGGTGATGCGTAGGCCCGCTGTGTAGGCGGGCAGGGCAGGGGAGAGCAACACCGCTATCGCATCAACACCTGTGGCCGCAGCGAAATTGGTCGTCGTTGAGCGGTCGGCCTGCACAGCGGCACCGTGACTTCCACCTTCTGGAGCACCCAATCCTCGCACTTGGCGGTCAGCACCATCCGCACCGTCCAGCACCAGACTTGTCGGTACTTGCCATTGGGCGGCACAAGCGGCCGCCAGCAGCGCCAAGAGCCCACTATGCCATGCACGCATCACGGCCGTACGATCGTGAAGTTGTGGCGGTTGTTCACCCGCAACTGGTAAAGCCCGGCCGCTATGTCAACGATCGGTAGCGCATGCACACCGGCTGGCCAACGCGGGTTGAACGAGCGGAGAAGCCCGCCACTTGAGGAGTACAAGGCGATGTGATCCGCACGCTCGTTCGCCGGCACATTCAGGAACAAGGGTTCGCCCGGCGCGCCAAGCAGAACAAAGTGCGCACCACTGGCCATGGCTCCAATGCCGTTCGGGAGGTCTTCATTGAATGTGGTGAAGAGCCCGAGACTGTCCAGGCCCGTGGTGGTGACCGTTCGGTCGCTGGTGTTCACATTGCTCGGGAGGAACCACCAGATGTCGGACGTTGCGCGAACATGGAGCCGTTGGTCCGTTTCCACCATTCCGTTCAGTTCAATAGGGTCGTAGCGGAAGGCCAAGGTGGCATCCAATCCGGCGTTCGTCGAAGGCGTGAAGTCGATCCAGCGACCGATGGAGCTATGACCTGAATAGTCCGTGTACGGAACATGGCCGCGAACCACCAGCGTATTGCCCAGTGGAACGGGTGACGTGATGATCCCACCGAGACCGCCCGGATCCGCTGCGAACACGGGAGCTGACAGGTCATGGGTGGTGCGCTCTGTGCCGAAACCGGTGATCGCCGCGCCTGGTGCCTCGTCAAGTTGTGCTTCCGGTCCCAAGGTGATCTCGCCGTCATTCACCACCAGGGATCCAGCAGCCAATGTCCATGTTATCGGTGCTTCTACCCGAAGGGATGTTCCAGCTTCCACCAGCAGGAAGGTACCATCCGGAACGACCATTTGGCCAAGTGCTGAACCAAGCGGCACAAGGCCAAGACCAAGGAGGAACGCGCGGACCATCTAGGGCCGCGAATGTAGCCGGTGGACCCGAAAGGACGGCCTACTTTCGGGGCCATTTTCCACGCTCGCCATGGACCTCAAAGCGTTGCTCGCTGATCAGCTGGGCCACTTCACCGTGTACGATATCGGGACCGCGCTGGTGAGCATGTTGGCCGCGGCCGTGCTCGCTTTCCTTCTTGGCTTGGTGGCGCGTGCGAAGGCACCAGCCCCCAAGGAGTTGTCCATCTCGGCGGCGGTCTTCGCATTTGCCGTCAGTTTGGTGCGCGCTTCCGTTCCCATGAGCATCGCTCTCGTGGCTGCGGTGTTACTCCTGCGCGGTGATGTTCGCGAGACTGACCGCACTTCGTTAACACTCCGTTTCGCCGCGCTGGCCATCGGCCTGGGCTGTGGAAGCAGCGCTTCGATCATCGTGGCTGCGCTGGTTGTCCCGCTCGGTCTATTGCTGCGTTGGGGCACTTCCGACCGCACGTGATCATCATGGGTCGCGCTGAACTTCGCGCGTTGTTCGTGCTACTGCTCGCACTGGTGGCGGCCTTGTTGCTTTCTGCATTTCTGCCAGGTCGTTCGGTCAACGGGTTCGAGCCGAGGCTAAAGGCCCCAGAGATCGCGCATGAGATCGTATCGCCAGGACAGGTCGCATTCACCTTATTCGGTGCCGAGGGGAAGGAGATCCGCTATACGCTCGATGGCTCTGAGCCTGTCAGTGGCTCACCGCGATACTACACGCCTTTCGTTGTGGATCCCGAGGTATACGCGTCGCGATCACTGATGATACCAACTTCCGTGCAATGGCGCCGTCCCATCGGGGACTTTCCGGCCGGCGTGTCCTTGCGTGCGCGCGCGTTCGACGCGCAGGGAAGACCGGGACCCATCGCCGAACGGACGTTGGTTCCATTGCACGCCGTACTACCGACCCTATCCCTCACCATCGCCGACGGGGCATTCTTCGATCCGGACACGGGTATCTACGTGGTGGGCAACGCCATCTTCCGTACAGAGGAGGACTTCGTGAAGCGCTATCCACGCGACCAGAAGTGGTGGAAGTATCCCGGGAATTTCCACCAGCGAGGATCGGATGCTGAACGCAGCGGCCGTTTGGAGTACTTTCTTCCCGGGGAAGATCAACCCCCAACTCCCCAATGGTCTTCTGCGGTGAAACTCCGCATCAACGGAAACAATACGCGCGGCTTTCCGCAGCACGCTCTACGCGTGATCTTCGAGCAGGCGTTGGAGCAACCGCTCTTCGGCGGTGATCGGGGCACCGGTTTCAAACGCGTGTTGCTGCGGACGGCGGGCAATGATCAGGATCATGTGTTTTTCCGGGATGCACTGCAGCATCGGCTCTGTTCTGGACTACCGTTCGAGACCTCGGCCTGCGTGCAGAGTGTACTGTTCGTGAATGGCGCCTACTGGGGCATCCACAACCTGCGTGAACGGATGGATGAGAAGGAGATCGCACGGCGATATAGGCTGAAGGCGAAGGACATCACCATCATCGAGGACCGCATCGTGCTGTATGAAGGGAAGAAGGAAGAACTCCAGACCTTTTCCCGCTTCCTTACTATGACCGAACATTGGGAAGCCGGTGGCACTGCTTTCGTGGACAGTCTTGAACGGCGAATGGATGTGGATGGCTTCCTCCACTACATGGCCGCGCAGATCATTCTGGCCAATACGGACTGGCCGGAACAGAACGTGAAGTGGTGGCGCTATACCGGCCTGCCAGATACGGTACCCGGTCCGCGCGATGGCCGATGGCGTTTCATCATGGGCGATAGTGACATGGGCATGGGGCTGGCCACCGATCCGCACTACGACATGTTCGCCCACATCGATCGGCATCCGAACGCGCCTGTAACACGCCTGTTCAAGGCCTGCCTCAGGTCCCCCCAACTCAAAACGCATTTCACACGGACATTTGACGCGTTGTTGAAGGGTCCGCTCTCTGAAAAACGAATGATCGAGGAACTGGTGCGCATGCGCGATGCCATCGGCGATGAGATGCCCACGCACATCCGACGCTGGAGGAGGCCGCTGACCATGAAGGCCTGGGAAAGCCATATGGAAGGGTTGCTCACCTTTGCCTCCATGCGGCCATCCGCCGTGCGGAAACACGCAGCCGAATTCCTGTCCGTTCAGCTGCCCTGAGATATGGTCCAGTTTTTCAAAGAGCACTCCACCATCCTGGTCCTGATCCTGCTCTGGGCCGCTACCGTCGTGATCGCGGGTCCGCTGCTCTACCTGGTACTGCCGGCCAGCGTGTTCTTCCTGCGCAGCCGCGATCAATGGCCGGATATGATCTTCGGGTTCCTGATCATTCTCGTGTGGTCGGACATGACTTCAGAGATCTTCCCCTTCCGCGTGGTGAAGACCGCCTTCAACCAGCGGCGCAAGA
>JANOPI010000448.1:0-10304 GCA_031421755.1 Flavobacteriales bacterium
CGACTTCAATGACCCGGCGCATTCACCGCTCGGGGATGAACGCCAGCTCCTTCTAGCCAGCTACGCCTTGTCAAACCCTTGGTTCTCGGGTGCCACCGACCACTACAGCACCTTTACCAATCCGCAGGTGGACATGATCGACGCCCACATGTACACCTGGCCAGACACGTCCGACCAGGATGAGCCCGACTTCCGAGTGAGGGAGCAGTTCGATAAGCTGCAGGGCTTGCGGGATTCGGTTCCTTACCCGGGCTTGCCAGAGGAAGAACGCAAGCCGGTTACCGCTGGGGAGATCAACTACTCGACCGGGCTCACCTTGTACGCTTCGCCAAACGATACCATCGGGAAGGGCTACGAGTTCGAACAACTCTTTCACAATTATGATGTCTCCTTCCACAACGAGCTCTGGTCCGGGGCCTTCAGTGGAAAATGGGCCACGGGTACTACCTGGCTTTGGCACCGGGTATTCTGGTGGCCGGGGGCTTTGCAGACGCCACCGATTGATGATGATCAAGTAACCGGGAATCTCTGGCAACCCAACGGGATATTCTCCAATGAACCGGATTCTACGAACATCCTCGACTTAGGGAACAGCGGTCCCTATTAGATCGTGAACAAACCTATCCACCACAACTTCAAGCCCTTGGCGGATCTGCTGTACAACGCGGACCTACGAGACTCAGAGTTCTTCGCTTGGGACTTGGGCTCTCATAAAGTGTACGATCAGGTGGGCCAGGTAGAATGCTACTACCTGAAGGATCAAGCGGGGTCCATGGCCATCGGTTGGGTACACAACCTTAACGCGTGGGGTATGAATAATTTCTACTTAACAAAGAGCATTCAGAACTTCTTGGGCTGCTCAGAACCTGATACCCAGAGCGTGACACTCTCCGGGTTCATCCCGAACGAAGACTATTACATCACCTGGTTTCCCACACGCATGAACGCCACGGTGCCATCCAACGATACCATTGAAAGCACGTGGGATGGGTACTTGACCTTGGACTTCTCCGACCATGCGATGGACGGGATGTCCAACAACTATCTGGACACTTTGCATTCGGACTATGCCTTCGTTGTGGCCTTTCAGCCGGTTGTGCGCAGCATGCTGGCGAACGATGAAGAACAATTCAGTGCTTTTTCCGACTGGGATTTCGGCATGTACCCAAATCCAGCCAAAGATCTTGTGCATCTGGACCTGCCCACGGACGATGTACGCCGTGACGTCTCTTTGCTCGATCAGAACGGCAAGGCCGTGTATGCTTGTTTGAGCTACACCAAAGCGTTACTGGACATACCTGTTGTCAACTTGTCCAGGGGGACTTATTGCGTGCGTGTATCGGACGGTACAGCAAACAAGATGAAAATACTTGTGATCAATTGAACCATGAATAAAGCTGTCCTACTCCTGTTGGGATTCACGTGGACACTGCAGGGTCATTCACAAGCAACAATTCAGCGATACTATTATGCCGGTGGTGCTGCTTGGAAGAACCTTGAACAATTGCCGAGCGGAAACCTTTTTGTAGGGATCTCACCTGCTGCCGGGCCTGGCGTTTCCATCATGGCAACCGATGGCGAAGTCCTTCATTCCCGTGCCTTCGACGTACTCCCGTTTAGCAATTTGCAATCTGTGCGCAAGTACACGGACAACATCTTCCACTTCTGCCTCGGGTATCTCTCCGATTCCTGCGCAATAGCGCCGCAACTGGAGGCCGATCCGGTCATCGGGAAGATGGATTCACTCGGAAACATACTGTCCCTGTATCACTATGAACTCAATTCGGTCACATGCATCAATGCTGCTTGGGATCTTATTATCACAAGCGACGCCGGAACTCTAACATGGGGCCGGTCGGAGAGCTTCTTTGCATTGAGAGTTGATGAAAATGGCGTCCCGCTCTGGTCCAGACAATTCGACAATCATGGTAGTTTTGCGTTCATCAAGGAGTTGCCAAGCGGCGACCTGCTCGCTGGCTTCAACATGGACACGGCGGGCGTTTCATTGGCTCGGTTGAATTCCGCTGGAGATATACTCTGGTGCAAGTCATATTTCAGGCCCAAAGGCACTATACGTGACTGCGTGATCGAGTCCGACAGTTCGTTCATCGTAACAGGCTATACAGATAGTATTGGCGGAACCAATGGCTTCATTCCCCTGCCTGATGACTACCAACCGAAATTGTTCATGATGAACGTGAACGGAGCAGGCTCTGTGCAATGGTGCAAAGGTTATGTGGGCGAACCACGGTGGTACAGCACAGCTGCTGTGCAGATGGAACGCACCTTGGACAACAACTACATTTTGCTGGCCTCTGTGGCCTTTCCGTCCAATAACATCCCTTCTCGACCTTTTTTGATGAAAACCGACTTGAATGGCGATACAATATGGACGCGATCGGTTGGTGCATTTGGTTATGCCTACAGCATCGCAAATCTCATGGTCAGCCCTGATGGAGGATTCTACTACAACGGTAGCGCGGATGGTGACTTCGGACAATGGTCTGGGGCTACGTTTCTCTTCAAGACCGACTCTCTCGGCCATCTCCCCTGCCACGAGCGCACGCATCCCATTGAGGTCATGGACCTCTTTCCAACGGACAGCAGCTTCACGCTCAACTTCATAGAAGGCGCTGTGGCTTTGGCTACCACCAACTCCGAAGTCACCTACGACCCCATCGTCACTTTTGACGGTTGCTCGTTCGCAACGAGTCTACCTCCTGTAAGTCGTCCACCCCGAAAGATGGCTGTCCGCCCCAACCCCAACACCGGCCGGTTCACCCTTGAGTTCAAAGACCCCTTGCAGGCCGAGAGCTGGTGTTCCGTGTACGACACCACGGGCAAATTGCTGTACCAGCGCCCACTCCCCACCGGCACGGGCACGGGCACGGAGGAGGTGGATCTATCACGTTACGGTAGGGGCACCTATGTGATCAAATGCACGGACAAGGATGGGGTGTACCATGAGCGCGTGGTGGTGGAATAGCTTCGGTGTGCCAAGCCGCATATCAAACCATGAGAACAGCGACGAGCAGCACGGCACGAGTGACCCGCCCGATCGCCGGTGCTACTCATGCGGGCGGAACACTCGCGCCAAATTGGGGGCTTCACTCCGACTATGCGTTCATCATCACCCCAGAACCCTTTGTAAGGAGAGTACAGTTACTGCCAATTGACGGAGAAGCACCGGCCGAAGCCATCTGGGATTTTAAGCTCTTCCCGAATCCCACTCGTGATGAAGTGTATTTGCAGGTGATGGGGGATTCACCGAAAGTCATCACGATCCGTGACCTATCTGGCAGGCACATTGCGGATTGGAGCAACGTGACCGTCGCATCTGTGCGACTATCGCTAGGTCAGTGTGCATCTGGCATGTATTCGATACGGGTATCAGATGGGGTCAACAGCAGAACCAAGAGACTTATTATCCACTGAGCCATGAAGAGATGGCATCCCTTCTTGTTTGCCCTCCTTTGGTTGTGTGAAGCGTCGGCACAGCAGCCGTTCCAGAAGGTGTACTATTCCACGGCATCCGCACAGATGAACCTTATTGAGTTGAGCGATCACTCGCTATTGACTGCATTCGCTTGGTCGCCGGGAATTTCGCTCATGGATGCTGACGGGAATATAGCGGAATCACATTGTTACTGGGGGGACTCCATACTGACCATGCAGTCATTGAAGCGATGGACAGACGATGAGCTGTACTTCGTGACCGGGTATAGAAAGGACTCATGCACTGCTATGGCATCCATCACTATCCCATACAATCACCCCGTGATCGGGAAAATGGATTCAGAGGGGAACATTTCTGCTTTCAACTACTATGTGCTGAGCGCTGGAGAGGCTTGTGGGAATATCCCATCTGACCTGGAGATCACTCATGACAAGTCCCTCATCACATGGGGGAGGGAGGATGATTTTTTCGTTCTCAAGGTTGACTCCAATCTGATGCCGGTTTGGGCCAGACGCTTTCAGAACAATGGTGGCTTTCGCTTTATCAAGGAACTACCCGGGGGGGACCTTTTGGCGGGCTTTGACATGGTCTCGGCAGGTGCCTCAGTGGCCCGGTTGGGTGCAGACGGCAAGTTCATTTGGTGTCGTTCTTATGTGCGCCCCTTGGGATCGGTACACGATGCCCTGATCGAGTCAGATAGCAGTTTTGTGATCACCGGCTACACCGGAACTGGTTCGACTGGACGACTATTCATGATGAACCTGGATGGCAATGGCCAGGTCCAATGGTGTCGTGGTTATGGTTGTACCCCCGATCCTTGGTATACGCTCTTGCCCTCTCGCTTGGAAAGAACATTGGACAACAAATACATGCTGCTCGCGAACCTGGGCCAATCTCAATTTCCATACGCGTACCAACCGGTGCTGATGAAGACTGACCTTAGCGGTGATACGATTTGGACAAGAACAATGGGTGCGACTGACTATGTCTTTTATACTCGTGACCTCCTAGCGCACTCGGACGGGGGATTCCTGTTCAGTGGAATAGTTTGGGGTGCTTTGCCTGAAATGAACACTGGCCTACCCTATATTTTCAAGACGGATTCATTGGGGCACTTTTCGTGTGGGGAGCGCTCGCATCCGTTCCAAATTGAAGAGCTCTTTCTCGTGGACAGTGCTTTAACGCTTACCTCGACCGATGGGGCTTTGGTCCATCCCGGTTATGTGACCGACACACTCTTTGATCCAATCAACGTCTACGACGCATGCACTTTCCTTCCGACCGGTGTGTCGCCTAATGCCCATCCACCAGCCAAAATGAGCATCCGCCCCAACCCCAACACCGGCCGGTTCACCCTTGAGTTCAAGGATCCCTTGCAGGCCGAGAGCTGGTATTCAGTGTACGACACCACTGGCAAGTTGCTGTACCAGCGCCCACTACCCACCGGCAAGGGCACGGAGGAGGTGGATCTATCGCGTTACGGCAGGGGAACCTACGTGATCAAATGCACGGACAAGGAGGGGGTGTACCATGAGCGGGTGGTGGTGGAGTAGCTGCATTTTCGCAGTTTGATGCGATCACGGTGTTGGCGTTCACCCGAGGCGGTGGATCTGACAGCGCTTCGACCCACCATTCCATCATCATCCTCAACCGTTCGTTGATCAACGGTCGGTGGTGGTTGGCATCCGGCTATTTTGGCCGCCCCTAGCCCATGCTGAGACTTCTTCCCCATCGCCTTGCGCTGCTATGCGCCTTCGCCCTTCCGCTTTTCGCCGCCGCGCAGACCACGGGCACCATCAAAGGCTTCGTGTACGAGCAGGCCAGTGGGGAGCCGCTGATCTTCGCCCCGGTGAAGCTGGTAGGCACGACCTACAACGCCACTACGGACGTTGAGGGCTACTTCAGCATGAGCAAACTGCCGCCAGGCAAGTACACGGTGCTGGTGAACCTGGGCTACTTGGGCTTCGACTCCCTGAGCAAATCGGTGGATGTGCGGGCAGGCGAGATCGTGAGCGAGCAGCTGTACGTGCGGAAGGGCGCCATTGAGATGCGGGCTGTAGAGGTAACGCGCGAGAAGCAGGAAGCCGAAGGGCAGACGCGAGTAAGCGTGCAGCGGATGACGCCGAACGAGATCTCGCGTGTGCCGGCCATCGGTGGGCAGGCGGATCTGGCGCAGGCGCTGCAGGTGTACCCGGGCATGGTGTTCACGGGCGACCAGGGCGGTCAGTTGTACATCCGGGGCGGGTCGCCCATCATGAACAAGGTACTCATGGACGGCATGGTGCTGTACAACCCCTTCCACAGCATCGGCCTGTTCAGCGTGTTCGACAACGACATTCTGCGGAATGCGGACATCTATACCGGCGGCTTCAATGCGGAGTACGGTGGGCGGATGAGCTCGGTGATGGACATCACCACGCGCGACGGCAACAAGCAGCGCTTCAGCGGAAAAGTGGCTGCCAGCACCTTCGCAGCCAAGGCCCTGCTGGAAGGCCCCATTAAGCGGGCGGCGAATCCGGGTGATGGTGGCAGCAGCTTCCTGCTGAACTTCAAGCAGAGCTATTTGGACCAGACCAGCAAGAGCCTTTATTCCTTCGTGGACAGTGCGGGGCTCCCCTTCAGGTTCACCGACGCTTATGGCAAGGTGAGCCTGAACGCATCCAACGGCAGCAAAGTGAACTTCTTCGGCTTCCGCTTCGCTGACGGGGTGAAATACCGCGGCGTGAGCGACCTGGACTGGATCAACACCGGCGGAGGTGCGAGCTTCGTACTGGCCCCCAGCGGCAGCGCGGTGCTCATCGATGGCGTGTTCGCTCTGAGCAACTACGAGGTAACGATGAAAGAGCGCGACCTGGACCCGCGCAGCAGCGCGATCAACAGCTTCAACGGCGGACTCAACTTCAAATACTTCGTAGGTGAGAACGAGGCGAAGTACGGCGTGGACATCGTGGGCGTGAAGACCGACTTCAACTACTACAACAGCACGGGGCTCGGCCTCAGCCAGCAGAAGATCAGCACGGAGATCGCGGGCTACTTCAACTACAAGATCAAGACCGGCCGCTTGGTGCTGGACCCCGGCATCCGTGCGCACTACTACGCCACCCCGGCTGTGATGAGCTGGGAGCCACGCTTCAGCTTCAAGTACAACCTGTATGATGTGAACGCCGCCACGGACAACTGGCCGAAAGTGCGCGTGAAGGGCGCTGTGGGCCGCTACAGCCAGAACCTGATCGCCGCGCAGAGCGACCGCGACGTGGTAAACCTTTTCTATGGTTTCCTGACCGCGCCGGAAGACGTGACGAATTCGATCACCTTGGAGAATGGCGACACGCGCGAGATCAAAGACCCGATCCAGCGGGCGGACCACTTCATCGGTGGCTTTGAGGTGGACGTGAACAAGCGCACCAAGGTGAACATCGAGGGTTATCTGAAGGACTTCCGCCAGGTGACCAATTTGAACCGCAACAAGATCTATGAGGACCTGCCGGAGTTCGCCGCCCAACCCGCGGAATTGAAAAAGGACTTTGTGATTGAGACAGGCAAGGCGTACGGTGGAGACATGCTGATCACATACGAGAAAGACCACTTGTACCTCTGGGGGGTCTACTCGCTGAACTTCGTGGAGCGCTGGGACGGCAAGCGGACGTACAACCCGATCTGGGACCGCCGCCACAACGTGAACCTGGTGGCCAGCTACACCTTCGGCAAATTCAACAGCTGGAAAGCCACGGCACGCTGGAACTATGGCAGCGGATTCCCCTTCACCCCTACGCAAGGTTTTTATGAGCGCCTGCCCTTCGATGACGGGGTCTCCCAGCAGATACCGAACGCTAACGGCGACCTGGGGATCCTGTACGGCGACCTGAACAGCAGCCGCTTGCCGGATTACCACCGGTTGGACCTTGGGGCCACCAAGACCTGGAAATTCAGCGAATACCAAGTGTTGCAGGTGGACTTCAGCGTGACCAACACCTACGACCGCCAGAACATCTTCTATTTCGACCGTGTAACGGCCACCCGCAAGGACCAGCTGCCCATTCTGCCGAGCGTGGGGATGTCATACACTTTCTGACGTGCGGTTGTCAGTAGATCACCAGAGGTCAAGGTGGTTGTCAGGTTGCAGAAGCTGCCCTGGATCCTGAACGTTGTCAGTTGTCTGGCTGCCGCCACTGACGCGCGACACGCTGGCTATGAGTGATCGTTCCGCCCAGCCGAACACCCAAAACCAGCAACCGCCACCCGAACAACAAACAACCGACACCGGATCCAACCGGTCCACCTATCTTTACGCCCCGTGATCGCGGCTCGCTCATGAGCCCCTCTCACTCGCGATGACGGGCTCCACCAAGTACATCTTCGTTACCGGCGGCGTTACCAGCAGCTTGGGCAAAGGCATCGTTAGCGCGAGCTTGGCCAAACTACTTCAGGCGCGCGGCTTCACCGTCACCATCCAGAAGCTGGACCCGTACATCAACGTGGATCCCGGCACGCTGAATCCTTACGAGCACGGCGAATGCTACGTAACAGAAGACGGCGCGGAGACCGATCTGGACCTGGGCCACTACGAGCGCTTCCTGGATACGCCCACCTCCCAGGCGAACAATGTCACTACCGGGCGTATCTACCAGAACGTCATCAACAAAGAGCGCAAGGGCGAGTACCTCGGCAAGACGGTGCAGGTGATCCCGCACATCACGGACGAGATCAAACGCAACATCCAAGCGCTCGGTCGCAAGGGCATCTATGATTTCGTGATCACCGAGGTGGGTGGCACGGTGGGCGACATCGAGAGCCTTCCGTACGTGGAAGCCATGCGCCAATTGAAATGGGAGAAGGGCAAGGATGCGCTCACCATCCACCTCACGCTCCTGCCCTACTTGAGCACCACGGGTGAACTGAAGACCAAGCCCACCCAGCACAGCGTGAAGGAATTGCTGAGCTTGGGCATTCAGCCGGATATCCTCGTCTGCCGCACCGAGCACCCCATGGTGAAGGGCATGAAGGAGAAGATCGCGCTGTTCTGCAACGTGGAGCCTCGCGCGGTGATCGAGAGCGCGGACGCTGAAACCATCTACGACGTGCCCTTGCTGATGCAGAAAGAGCAGCTGGACGTGGTGGTGCTGGAAAAGCTCGGCATCTCAGGCTATCCGGAGGCGGACCTGAGCCAGTGGACCAGTTTCCTGCAGCGGTTCAAGGAGCCCAAAGGCGAGGTCAACATCGGCCTGGTGGGCAAGTACGTGGAGTTGAAGGACGCCTACAAGAGCATCAAGGAAGCGTTGGACCACGCTGGAGCGGACCAGGAGATGAAAGTGAACATCCGCTGGGTACACAGCGAGAAGTTGACGCCGAAGAACATGGCGAAACAGTTGGGCGGCCTCAGCGGGATCCTGGTGGCGCCGGGGTTCGGGCACCGCGGCATCGAAGGCAAGATCGAGGCGATCCGCTACGCACGCGAGAACCGTATTCCCTTCTTGGGCATCTGCTTGGGCATGCAATGCGCGGTGATCGAGTTCGCACGGAACGTATTGGAATTCGCCGGGGCGAACAGCACGGAGATGGACGCCAACAGCCCCTACCCTGTGATCGCCATGATGGAGGAGCAGAAGAAGATCGAGAACAAAGG
This sequence comes from Flavobacteriales bacterium, assembly GCA_031421755.1. Lineage (GTDB taxonomy): Bacteria > Bacteroidota > Bacteroidia > Flavobacteriales_F > PHOS-HE28 > PHOS-HE28. The sequence continues at coordinate 9,081 of JANOPI010000448.1, forward strand.
CGGCACCATGCGCCTGGGAGCTTACCCGTGCAAATTGAACGATGGCAGCAAGGCCCGCGCGGCATACGGCAAGGACCGTATCACCGAACGGCATCGGCACCGCTACGAGTTCAACAACGCCTACATCGACCAGTTCCGCAACGCGGGTTTGATCCCTGTCGGCTTCAACCCACAAACCAACCTGGTGGAGGTGGTGGAATTGCAGGATCACCCTTGGTTCGTCGGCGTGCAGTACCACCCGGAGTACAAGAGCACGGTGGCGCGTCCGCATCCGCTCTTTATCGGCTTCGTGAAAGCGACCATGGCGCAAGCCAAAGTGCCCGGGGCCACGGAGGCGCAGAAGGTCGAGGCCTGAGCAAGCGCGAAGTCAACATGGAACAACGTATAGTCCGGCTGCGCGTGCTCGTAACTGGGCGATCGGTCCCTTGGTAAGTAACGCTGGACCCGCACCCACAGCCGCTTATCCGATGTGACCGGTCGCGTTGAACGGTACTCCATACCCCCGGCTATCTTCGCCGCCCTTTGCACGCTGAGGTTCAACCATTATGGAGGACGAAAGCGGGCCATCACAGTAAATGGATCGGAACACCATCATCGGCCTCGTCCTGATCGCGGCCATTCTTATCGGTTATCAGCTCTACACGGCTCCCACCAAGGAAGAGATCGCGGCCTTCGAACGGCAGCAGGACAGCCTGGCACTGGTGGAGCGCAGGGCTGAAGAATCGCGCATGAAAGAAGCCGCAGTTGCAGCTTCCGGAGATACCCTCAAGACCGCGGCGACCGATCCATTGCTTACGCGACTGAAGCAGGACAGCACACTTTCGGACAGCGCCCTTACCGCACGTATGGACAGCGCCCGCACTGCGGAAGTAACGGGGCGCTACGGCATTTTCTCACCGTCTTCCACGGGTGCTGACGACCTGATCACCATCGAGAACGGGAAGCTGGAGGTGAGCATCCGCACGAAGGGTGCGCGGCCCAGCATCATCCGCCTGAAAGACTACCAGACCTCCAGTGGCCAACCGCTACTGCTGGCGGAACCGGACAGCGGCACCTACGAGTACCGCTTCTTTCTGGGGAACCGGGAGTTGAGCACCAACGACCTGCATTTCACCGCCGAAAAGCTGGGCACTACCGGGGTACGCCTGAAGGCGGCCACGGAGGACCCCACGAAATACCTGGCCATCACCTATCAGCTCGATAGTGCGGACTGGATGATGCAGG
>JANOPI010000449.1:0-8711 GCA_031421755.1 Flavobacteriales bacterium
TCTGCGTCGGAGGTAGACCCGCCACTCGCCACTCTCCACTCGGAACTCCGGATCCGGGCCTGGGGCGGTGATCACATGGCCGCGGCCGGTGCCGAAGTGGTGAAGCACTACCGCGAGCTCGCCTTCATGGGTTTCACGCAAGTGATCATGAACCTGCGCACTATCCTGCGCAACATCCAACACTGCAAGGAGGACATCGCCGCCTTCAAGCCCGATGCGATCGTACTCATCGATTACCCCGGCTTCAACTTGCGCATTGCGGATTGGGCAAAGGCGCATGGCATCCAGGTATTCTACTACATCAGCCCGCAGCTCTGGGCATGGAAAGAGAACCGCATCGCCATCGTGAAGCGCGCGGTGGACCGCATGTTCTGCATCCTGCCTTTTGAAAAAGAATGGTACGCACAACGGGGTGTGCAAGTGGACTTCGTGGGGCATCCGTTGCTGGATGAAATGAATGCGCCTTCACCCCTGCCCCTCTCCGAGGGAGAGGGGTTCTCTGAGCAGCGCTGGGGTGCGCCGATAGCGTTGCTTCCCGGAAGCCGCATCCAAGAGATCACCCGCATGCTGCCGGTGATGCTCGAAGCCGCGAAGCACTTCCCGCACGAGCGCTTCGTTGTGGCCGCCGCTCCTTCCGTCCCGAGCGAATTCTACCAGCAACTGATCGGCGACGCCCCTGTGGAACTCGTTGCCGGAAAGACCTACGATCTGCTCCGACAAGCGAAGGCCGCCGTGGTCACCAGCGGTACCGCCACCTTGGAGACGGCCTTGTTCGGCGTTCCGGAAGTGGTCTGCTACAGCGGCAGCGCGATCAACGTTTGGCTCGCGCGCAGGTTGGTGAAGGTGAAGTTCATCTCCCTGGTGAACCTGATCATGGACCGCGAAGTGGTGCGCGAACTCGTGCAACAGGACATGAAAGCTGGAGCGATCCGCGCGGAACTCGACCGCCTGCTGAACGATGCCCCCTACCGGGACCGCATGATCATCGACCTGGCTTCGCTGCGCGAAAAGCTCGGTGGACCCGGCGCCTCCGCCCGTACCGCCGAACTGCTGTGGAAAAGTCTGCGACCGGCGCAGTGAGCGCTACGTGCCCCCGCCGGTAGGTTTGTGGCGATGCTACGCTCATTGGTGATCTTCGCGATCGCCCTCTTCGCCTTCACCGTTCGCGCTCAGGAACGCTTCGTACACGCGGGTATCCTGCGCCACCTCGAACTCACCCAGCTGCTGGTGATGAGCACCGTGGGGCCGCTCACCGTGCTGATCGATGGCGCGCCTGCCGGTGAACTCTCCGCCAAGGATGGCCTGCGTATCGCACTGGTGGACGGAAAACTCTCCGCCAAGTCGTTGTCTCGCGCCTTTCCACCCACGCAAAAAGTGATCCTGCGCTCCAGCGGTCGAGGAATGTTGCACGTGAGCAGCTTGGGAACGTCCGCCACCGAACGCGATTATCCGGGAAGCATCGAGATCACGCGTGCGGGCGAGCTCCTGCTCGTGGTGAACCAGGTACCCATCGAAGATTATGTGGCCGGCGTGGTGCAGAGCGAAGCAGGAGACAACAAGGGCCTGGAGTATTACAAACTGCAAGCGGTGAGCTGCCGCACCTACGCCATCACCGCCGCGCGCCGGCACCAGCCCGAAGGCTTCGCCGTTTGCGATGGAACGCACTGCCAGGTCTATAAGGGCAGCTGCCGAATAGACAGTATCAAACAAGCGGTTCGCGCAACCAAGGACCTCGTGGTAGTTGACGCCGAGATCCACCCCATCCAAGCCACCTTCCACAGCAATTGCGGCGGTGAAACCACGAACTCCGAGGACGTGTGGAGCAAGAGCGAGCGCTACCTCGTGAGCGCCATCGATACCTTCTGTCGCCAGCAACCCCATGCCACTTGGCGCAAAACGATGCCCCGCGTGAAGTGGCTCGACTACCTCCACCGCACCTTCGGACTGGACCTGGCCGACTCCGCATCCGTACACGCCGTCACCACCTTCGCGCCACAATGCCGATTTCTCTACATCGACGGTGCCTCCGCACCCATCCTGTTGACCAAGGTGCGGGCTGACCAGAAATTCAACTCCGCCCTCTTCACTATCTGGACGAACGGCGATGAGGTCGTTTTCGATGGCCGTGGTTTCGGGCACGGCGTGGGGCTCTGCCAAGAAGGAGCCATGCGCATGGCACGGCTAGGCATCCCCTTCACCGATATCCTGCACCAGTATTTCGCTGAGGTACACCTGGTGGACCTGCACACCATCGACTTCTTCCGCGACGAGGGGCGTTGAGCATTTGCTCCCTCAGGGGGTAAACGGCCAATAGATCCGTTCATATCTACTTTTTCGTACGGCCCACAGTGCCGCAGATCGATGGAGAAACGGGCAAGGAATACCCCGACTTGTGAACGTGCACGAGCTACTTACCTGATGTAGCGCGCAAGCACTTACAACTATGCCACATTCCGGCTGTTCCGAACGCCTGATATTGTTGTGAACCATTGTGATTTTCAGTATCCCATACGATCACCTTCACCGACGGAGATTGTGGTAACCCTGGACCAGATGAAGGAAACAACACTATTTGAACAGCAACCATGGTCGCCACCACTTTCCTCCGCTGTCTCGCAGTTGCCGCCACCGGTGGAACAGCTCTCGTGGTCGGCCATACAGGTAATGACCCTGATCGGCTCGTAGAAATACCGACCAACACACCGAGCGAGGTGCCAAGCACGATGAGCGAGTGGCCTGCCCATCGGTTGACACCGAATCCGTTCGCCGTGGAAAACGCATCAAGCATCGGTTATGCTGCCGCTGGGTACTTCCGGAATCCGGATCACGGAATATTCCCAGTATACCGTGGTGACCGCAGCCACCTGATCGCGACATGGCGGCCGAGGATGAGGTCCGGATCGGTCTTCATGATCGCCGATGATACCTGCACAAGCGCAACGGACCTACCCATAAACTCGGCACAGGACACCAGCGCCTACCGGAACAGTGTACTGGAGCATTCCGCTACCTGCCTTCGTCTCACCAGCCAACCAACTCTCCAGAAGTTGACCTACAGCTCATACGCGCGCTGCACCGAACCCGGAATACCAGCACGCAGCTTGGAGAGCCGGTTGTGCGGGGACAGCCGGTATCACACACCCATTCCGATGCCAGTGGAAGATCTGGTGTCTACCACAATAGACTCCGCTTCAGCCCAACGCCTGATGGAACTGATGATCAAGGCACTGGAGCAAATCCAAAAACAGGACACCCTACGGGACGGAAACCTGCACCAACCCGTGATACCGAACTGAACACACACAACAGAAAAAGCGAAGCCCCGCCGTTTGCGCGGCAGGGCCTCTTGACTGTGACACACCTAACACGCGAATGAAGTTGAACACAGAATGACCGAAGATACCGACTTGCGCGAGAACCACGGCAGCTTGCTCGCACAAGCGATGAACACCCGCAACACCCAGTGGAGCGGAAGCGGAAGCAACGAAGCTCGAACGAGCCTTGTCTTCCATGTGTCGAAGAAGCGCCACAACAAGAAAGACAACATGCTCAAAGCACTCCTTCTTTCCTTGATGAACCTTGCCGCCCGTGCCATTCCCTTGGCATACGCGGCCGCTCTCGCCGCGATGGCGACAGCACAGACCAACCTCGTGCCCAACCCAAGCTTTGAAGACACCGTTGATTGCGAAGTCAGTTTGCAGTGTGACCTGTTGCGCGCGGTTGGATGGTATAACCCCAACACGGCTACGCCAGACGTGTATGACTGCGATCTGAGCAGAAATTGTGGACAGCCCATGGACCCCGCCAACTTGGGCATCCAAAACAAGGGTTTCCAGTATGCTCAGGACGGATCGCGACACGCAGGCGGATTCCAATGGTACGGACCGGGCAGTTCATATACCCGGGACTACTTGATGACAGAGCTCACGGATGAACTCCTGGCGGGCTTGACCTATGAAGTGGGATTGCACTACTCCCGCGCCGAAGGATATGCCTATGCGGTCGATCGCATCAGTGCGTATCTCGGACCGATGCCCGTCTTCGAGGATCATCCCAACAACCTGATAACGGTGATCCCACAGGTCCACCTGATGGCGCCTGATTCATCGTATTTGGCGGAAGGCAATGAGTGGGTCCAATTGGTGGACACGTTCGTTGCACAAGGCGGCGAGCGTTGGCTGGTGATAGGTACATTCCTAGGGCCGGACGAGGTGAACGGTGTGGTAGCAACAGAGGGGACATCCAACTCCTATGCTTACTACTATTTCGATCAGGTGTCCGTCCGCCTCATCGAAGCACCGCACGCGATCTCCGAAAGTGGGGTCGAGATGTTCTGGTCCTTGAACGACCTGTCGATGACATCAAGCATGGGAGCTGTGGATATGCGGCTTCGCATATTCGATGCCGCTGGTCGCTTGGTACGGACATGGGCCGGCAGGGTCACGGACCGTAAGGACATCTCAACGGCTGGTTTGGAACAAGGGACGTATGTCGCCCTGGCCGAATCAAAGGACTGTCGGCAAGTGGTGAGGTTCATCAAGGGAGAGTGAGTGCTGCGAGCGCGAGCTTGACAGCAATGAAAAGAAACATAGCCGCGATATGCGCCATGGTTGGTGCACTATCGCTTTCAGCCCAAGACTGGAAAGTGGACGGGAACAACAGCCTTGACCCGGACAACAACTACGTCGGGAACAATGACGATGTGCCGTTGAACTTCCGAACGGACAGCGTTTGGCGCATGCGCCTTTGGGACACGGATGTGACCACTCTGAACAGCTTTCCAGGTATCATTCGTGATGGCTTCTTGGGCATTAGCCCAGTGGAAGACTTCTACAACAACCCTGGCGCTTTCACACGCTTGCATTTGGTAGATAGCGGTGCGGCAGTGGTCAACTATGCCCAAGACTTCGGCTACAGGCCATGGATGCGCAATGGTGTAACCATGACGGGAAACTCCGATCAGATGTACATCGGGCACAAGTACACTTATGTGGATTCAACCGACTACACATCGGGTGAGATCAACGACCGCTCGGATGCGGTGATCGAGTGGAGCGACAACCCGGATGACGCACCTTGGGGCACGGACCGGCTGCGGTTCATGTTCACCAACGATTACAGCGTGGCAGCTCCTGCGGATTTTGGTGCACGCAGCCTGGAGGGTATGGAAGCCATGCGCATATTCATCCCGACCGACACCACGGCCAATGTGGGAATCGGTGATTTCTTCCGGGCGGGGGTGATCAACGGGCAGAATGAGGATCCGACAGAGCGCCTGCATGTGAACGACGGTACAATCAGGATCGATAGCCTGATCCGCGACTATCGCAATGACACGTTGCACCAAGTGCTCATGTCCGACATGACCGGACGGGTACACTGGCGGAATGTCAATACACTACCTACCGGTGGTGGTGGTGGCGGTGGTTGCGAATGGGGCTCAGATGCTCCGACTGGCCGGATCTATACGGCCTTCCAAACCAACACTACCAACGGCGTCTGCCCGGAGGAGGATTGGAAAGTGGGGATCGGCGTTGCCTTCCCAGCGGCGAAGCTGGATGTGTTCGGCAAGTACAGCATGATCGCCCAGCCCACCGGGATCAACTCGGTCTATAAGGGTGACGCCACCCTGGTGGCTGGTCAAATAGGCGTGTCAGGTGATGTGAGCGCTGAATCGACTTCGATCAAGAACGGGACAGGTTTGAACGGAGCGGTCACGAACGTTTCCGTTACCGGCGTTGGAGCCAAGGGAACGGTGAACCTTGACGGCTTTTCCACAACATCCACGGTGGCGTCCGCTGTCTATGGTCGGCTGAACACGACCAGCTCGGCGAAGGGAACGTTGTATGGTCTTCGTGGTGAGGTCGACAACGCGGGTAGCAACGGCACAGCCTCCGTTTTCGGGTCTTATGCCAAGGTTACCGGTACCGGAACGATGAGCAGCAGCATTGGCATGTACGGTGCGAGCACCCCAAGCGGTTTGGTTTCGAACAGCTATGGTGCGTGGGCAAGTTCCAACTGGCTCTCAGGCGCCAGCATCATCACGGCCAGCCATGGTGTACTGGCCAGTTCAACGGGTACGGGTTCGGTGCCGAGCAGCTACGGCGTAACCGCATCGGCATCCAATGGCACCACCAACACCATCGGGGTGAACAGTTTCGCGTTCGGTCTTACGACCACGCCGAACACGATCGGCGTTTATGGCGCTGGGCAGGGGACTTCGACAACGGCAACAGGGGTTTCCGGTTATGCTGCCAACAGCGGCACGGGTGCTACTATTTTCCGCTATGGCGTTCAAGGGCGCACGGCGATGGCCGTGAACGACACGCTTGCGCGGAACTACAGTGTCTATGGCCATAACGGCGGAAGCGGGTCGAACCAATGGGCCGGCTACTTCAACGGCCGCACGTATTGTGCGGGGACCATCTTCGTGCCATCCGACGCACAGCTCAAGACCGACATCACAAGCATCGCGGACATAGCGGGATCGGATGATGATCCAGTCCAGAAGCTGCTCCAACTGCAACCAAAGTCTTACCGCTACAACACGGACCAATTCCCGCAAATGGGGCTTCCGTCGGGCCAGCAATATGGCTTCCTTGCCCAAGAGTTGGGCGAACAGTTCCCTAATATGGTAACGGACATGATCCAACCGGCCGAACACGATTCGACCGGCGCCGAGACCGCCCCAGAGGTAGCTTTCAAAGCGGTAGGGCTACAAGGTCTACTTCCGCTGGTTATCGAGGCCATGAAGCGGCAGAATACACGGATCGACGAACTGGAACAAATGATCGCGGCTTGTTGCAACGCACCTGATGATGGCGGCCGGGCTGTTAGCAATGCCACTATCGATGGCGCGAGCGCGATGGAGACCGATCTTCGTATTGTACCCAACCCCGTAGCAGATCAAACCGAGTTGCGATACACCGTTGGTACAGCTGGAAGGGTACGGCTGGAGATCATCGACGCGCGCGGCCGCGCAATCCGAACGCACGATGAAGGTGCGCGCAGCATAGGTACGTTCTCCTTCGCTTGGGACACCACCTTGCTCGCACCGGGCACCTACTTCTGCACCCTGTTCGTGAATGACGAACCGCTTGTGAAGAAGGCAGTGAAGTTGAACGTGCGGTAACCCACGATCATCGATGAGAAGAACGGCCCCGTGAGGGGCCGTTCTTCATTGGTCCTTGTCCACACTTCCCTGTTGACGGATCACGATCGGCGCGGCCTGCACGGGGGTATGGCCCCGGGTAGTTTCGTCCGCGAGTCCATCGCTCGTACCGAACACCCCCGTCATGATCAAACTTTTCACGCTGCTGAATCTCTCGGGCATCCTGCTGTTCAACGCGTTCTTCCTCACCAACGTGGTGATCAACCACGAAACGCCGGCCACCATGCAGGCGGGCACTGAGGTGAAAGTGACCGTGACGATCGATAAGGGCAGCTTGAACGGGTTCGCCAAACTGCAGATCGATCTGCCCGAGGGACTGAGCGCGACCGCCATCGAAACGAAGGGCGCCTCGTTCACCTTCGCTGACGGCAAAGCCAAGTTCATCTGGATGGCCCTGCCAAACCAGCCGCAGTTCAAAGTGAGCTACACCTTGGGCGCTGCGAACGACGCTACTGGAAGCCTGCCTATCAACGGCAAGTTCTCCTACATCGAGGACAATGAGCGCAAGACCGAGGACCTGGCGACCACCACCGTAACGATCACTGGTGGTGTGGTGGCACAGGACAACAGCACTGCTCCAGGAGCACCCGCCAGTGCGCCGATGGTGGCCGACAATTCGAATGACGTAACCTTCGCCGGTGGTGGTGCGCCGATCAAAGAGGCGGAGATCGTGAACGAGTCCGGCGTTGCGCCCCAGCAAGGTGCCGGTGGTGTAAGTGGTACGCGCACGATCTCGGCCATCACCGAGAAAGAGATGCTGGTGGAAGTGACGATCAACAAGGCCGACATACGCGGCTTCGGCAAGTTGCAGGAAACGATCCCCGCCGGCTTCACCGCACTGGAGAAGAACAGCAACGAAGCGATCTTCACCGCACAGGACCGCATCGTGAAGTTCGTTTGGCTGAACCTGCCCGCCGCCAAGGAGATCAAGGTGGTGTACAAGCTGCGTGCGAACGATCAGCCGAATGGAGATTATACTGTGAACGGTGAGTTCGGCTACCTGTTGAACGATGAGACGCAGAAAGCCGTGCTCGGCAGCACGGGCTTCCTCGTCGGTCCCAAGGCCGTGGACACGCAAGTCGCCGCCCAGACCGAACCCACGAAAACAACGGAACCGGTCAGATCAACGGAGCCTGCCAAAACCACGGAGCCGGTAAAGACCCGGACCGAGCCCGCCAAGACCACTGTTCCCAAGGAAGATGGTGCCACCGCCCAGAACGACAAGCCGAAGGCGCAGCCAAAAGCCACTACCTCGCCGAAGGTGTCAGGACCAGAAACCGGCATCACTTATAAAGTGCAGATCATGGCAGCGCACCGCGAAGTCGGCAGCCCTTATTTCAACCGTCAATTCAACTATGGTGGCGACTTCAGCATCGAGCGCCACGAGGGTTGGATCAAGTACGTGACCGGTCGATACAATGAGTACCGGTCCGCCCGTGACCAGCGCCAGGCGTTCGTTTCGGCCGGCCACAACTTCCGCGGTCCCTTCGTTACGGCCTACAACAACGGCGACCGTATCACCGTGCAGGAGGCGCTGATC
>JANOPI010000450.1:0-1550 GCA_031421755.1 Flavobacteriales bacterium
GCTTGTCGTCACTACAGAACATGAGGTGCTCCGCATGGTCATGCATCAGGCCGATGAGCGCATCGAAGTTCTTGGCCGCGCTGCCCTCACGGATCAGGATCTTCATGCCGCAGGCCAGCTTGTCCAAGGCTTCCTCGCGGGAAAAGCATTCATGGTCAGTGGAGATCCCTGCGGCTACGTAGCGCCTAGCCAACTCACCCTTGAGCCCAGGTGCGTGCCCGTCCACGGGTTTTCCCAAGCGATGTGCGTGCGCGATCTTGGCCATCACCTCCGGATCGCCGTTGAGTACACCAGGAAAATTCATCATCTCGGCCAAGTAGCCGATATCGGGATTCTCCAGCAGGCGACCCGTGGCCTCGGCATCGATGTGCGCGCCAGCCGTTTCAAAGATCGTGGCCGGCACACAGCTCGGCGCGCCGAAGAAGAAATGGAAAGGCACCTCCTTACCGTTGGCGATCATGAATTCCACGCCTTCCACGCCCAGCACGTTGGCGATCTCGTGCGGGTCACTGACGGTGGCGACGGTGCCGTGCGTTACCGCCAGCCGCGCGAATTCAGACGGGATGAGCATGCTGCTCTCCACATGCACATGGGCGTCGATGAAGCCGGGCATCAAGTAGCCTTTCACCGGGCCTGCGATCTCGGCGATCAATGCTATACGGCCCTCAACGACCGTGACTTCCGCCGGGAAAATGCGCCGTGCGGGGATGTCGACAAGGTTGCCGCGAACGGAGAACGATGACATGTGGCCAAGGTACCCCTCGGCTGCGCTCGGGGTGACAGATCGGGCGCGGACCTCGCACACCCGCGCTACAAGCGCTGGCGGGAGGGCCTGTAGCGGGTCCGCGCCTGCGGCGCGGACCATGCGAGGTCGGCGCTTGTAGCGCCCTCGACGATCAGATCAGTTCGATCTCAACCAACCCCTTCTTATCCGCATAATAGTCCCGTGCCGAACTGAACACGTAGTGCTCCGGCCGATCCACCAAGCCGTTGCGCACGGGATTGTCGTGTATGTAGTCGATCTTCTGATGCAGGGTGTCCGCCGAAACAATATCCATCGCGTGGCTGCCGTCTTTCCAGAGCTTGAAGTTCTCGGTACGCTGCGTCTTGCGGGCCATAAAAGCCATCTTGTCGAGCAACCAAACCTGCCGACTTTCCGGCCCCGCAATGATGCTGTCCCGGACGGCTTTCGACGTGTATGATTTGAAATCCCGGACCAGGTCGCCAAGCTTCTTGCCTTCTTCGGCGTATGCGACCAGATGCATGTGGTTGCTCATCACCACCCACGCATTGATCACCAACCCCTTGTTCTTCACGCAATAGTTCATGCTATCCACCAAGACCTTCCGATGGGCGAGCCGGGTGAAGACATCCAGCCATTCGACAACAGTGAACGTGAGGAAGTGCCGATCGTTCGGGTGGCGGATGGCGTAACGATCACCCATGAGGTGAATGTAATGCTCTCTTTGCGCCACAGGCGCTAACCTCGCACACCCGCGCTTCAATCGCGGGCGGGCAGGCGGGCAGGAACTTTCCGTCCGCGCCTGCGG
>JANOPI010000451.1:0-3657 GCA_031421755.1 Flavobacteriales bacterium
TGAAGCCGACGACGGGCTTCTTGCAGTTCGCTTTGATCCAATGTGCGGCGCGGATCTCGAGGTCACCGCCGATCTCGCCGATCATGACGATGGCCTTGGTTTCCGGATCGTTCGCGAAAAGCTGGATCGCTTCGAGCGTAGTGGTACCAATGATCGGATCGCCACCGATGCCGATAGCGGTAGTGATGCCGAGCCCGGCCTTCACCACTTGATCCGCCGCTTCGTAGGTGAGCGTACCCGACTTCGATACGATGCCCACAGTGCCCTTTTTGAACACGAAGCCGGGCATGATGCCCACTTTGCATTCATCGGCGGTGATCACGCCGGGGCAGTTGGGGCCGATGAGCGTGCAGTTCTTTCCGCGTATGTATTCGCGCGCCGCCACCATGTCCTTTACGGGAATGCCCTCGGTGATGCACACGATCACCTTGATCCCAGCTTCGGCCGCTTCCATGATCGCATCGGCTGCGAAAGCGGGCGGAACGAAAATGATGCTGACGTCAGCTCCGGTATCCTTCACAGCTTGGCTCACGGTCTCGAAGACGGGACGGTCGAGATGCTTCTGGCCGCCTTTGCCGGGGGTAACGCCACCGACCACGTTGGTGCCGTACTCGATCATCTGTTCGGCGTGGAAGGTGCCTTCGCTGCCGGTGAAGCCCTGCACCAGGACCTTGCTGTTCTTGTTGACGAGTACGCTCATGGATGCGGTTGTCAGTTGTCAGTTGTCGGTTGACGGTTGTCTGTTGTCTGTCAACTCGGACTGGCGAGCGATGAGCGTTCGAATGCTCCGTTGATGGCCCGTTCCATCACGCCTGACAACCGACAACCAACAACCGACAACCTTTTCTCAGGGCCGCGAATCTAATCGGCCTTCGCCGGAGCAGGCGCAAGTGGCCTGTAGTTGGTCCGGAGATAGTCGTAGACGAGCCACAACGTGCCGAGCATAATGGCTCCGCCCACCCAGAACGGCAAGCCCTTCCCCAAGGGATACAGCACGCTAGAAAGGCCCGGCCCCACTACGCGACCGAGCGAACCGAAGCCCATGTTCTGGCCCATCACTTCGCCCTGTTCATGTGGCGAGGCTTGTCGGCTGAGGATAGAGACCAAGCTCGGATTCAGGCAAGCGTTTCCCACGGAAAGCAGGATCATCGGGATCATGCTCAGTAGCACGAAGGCCAGATCCAGGTCTTGGTGCAGCGGCTCGCCGTCGGCTCCGATCGGAACGAATTCACGTGCTCCCAGCGGAACGAAGGGGATCAACGCCAAGCCGATACCGACCATCACGCACCCTCGGATCATCATCTTCCTCTCCCCCCACAATTTCTGGAACACGCTCACCAATCCACCTTGCGAAATAGCCGACAGCACACCGACGATGGCGAACATGAGGCCCACTTGGTCCACATCGAGGTGGTAGCGTTGTTTCCAGAAGAAGGAGATGCTCACGTTCATCATGCTGAACGCTGTGATGTATACGAAACCGATAACGAAGATGTCCCGGAAACGGAGATCCTTCAATGAAGCGAAGGTGCTGGCGATGGGCTTGAAGTTGATGCGCCGGGCGGCGTCCCTCACCTTCAGGGATTCGGGCAAGGCGAAGAGCACTCCCAGCAAGTTGAGCCCGCAAAGCGCCGTAGCGAACCAGCCCACGGACTGGATGCCCCCGTGGTGATGATAGATGTAGCCGCCGATGGCCGGGCCGAACGCGAAGGCGATACCGAACGAAGCGCCCACGATGAGGCCGATGCGTTTGGCGCGGTCCTTCGGCTCGGTCATATCGCTCACATAGGCCTGCGCCGCTGCGATGTTGCCACTGCCTATGCCGGTGAGGACGCGCGAAACGAACAACCAGATCAAACTGTCCGCATAGGCGAAGACCACATAGCTGATGGCGCTGAGCACGACGGAGACCAGGATCACCGGACGTCGGCCATACCGATCGCTGATGCTGCCCCAGATCGGTGAGCAGAGGAAGACCATGGCGCTGAAGACCAGCGCCGTCACCATGATCGCATCGTCACTGGCCCCGATGCGCTCCCCGAAGTAGGGCATCACCGGAATGAAGAGTGTGAAGCCCAGCAGATCGATGAAGATCGTGAGCCAAAGGAGCAGCAGTCGGCGATCCATGTTCAAGCGCCGAAAGCTCCGGCCGATCGGTTCAATTGGTGGTGGTGTGTTCGACCTCGGACTGCCTGCGTACGTATGGACGAATAATGAGGCGGATGGTATTCTTCCAGCTCAGGTACTTCCACGCCCAGCCCATAAGCACTTGCAAGCGGTTGCGGTAGCCGACGAGCGCCATCAGGTGTACGAACATCCAACCGAGCCAGGCGATCCATCCGCCGAGGTGCAACTTGCCCGCGTCCACAACGGCTTTGAAGCGGCCGATGGTGGCCATGCTGCCCTTGTCCACATAGGTGAACTCTTTCATAGGGCGGCCTTCCGCCTTGCTGATCAGATTGCGCACCAGTAGTGCGGCCTGCTGGATCGCTGCGGGTGCCACTTGTGGGTGCCCGAACTCCCAAGCACCTTCCTGCATGAAGGCCACATCACCGAGCGCATACACGTCCGGCACGCCCTTCAGTTGGTTGTAGCGGTCCACTGAATAGCGGTTCGCTCTCGGTTCAATGGCGGCTTCAAGTCCCGGTATGATCGACCCCTTCACGCCAGCGGCCCAGATCACCGTGCTGCTGTCCATGGTGCTGCCGTCCTTGAAGGTGATGGTCTCACCGTTGTAACTGACAACGCGACCACCGAGCATCACTTCCACGCCCATTTCTTGGAGATAATCGAGCGCGTGGGCGCTGCTCTTCTCGGAGAAATTCTTCAGCACACGCTCGTTGCTGTCGATGAGCACGATGCGCATTCGCCCGCTGTCCAGCTCGCGGTATTCGCGCTTCAGGATGGTATTGCGGATCTCCGCCAGCGCACCGGCGAGCTCTACACCTGTAGGCCCGCCGCCCACGATGGTGAAGTTCAGCTGGCGCTTCTGTGCGTGCTCATCCTGCAGGTAGAGCGCAGCCTCAAAGTCTTGCAGAAAATCACTGCGGATATCAAGTGCCTGCCCGATGCTCTTCAGTTGCATGGCCTCGCGTTCGAGGTCCTTCATGCCGAAGAAGTTCGTCTCGCTTCCGGTAGCGAGCACGAGGATGTCGTAGTTGAACTCACCCTGATCGCTCAGCACCACTTTCCTCGCGGGATCCACGCCAGTGACTTTTGCCATGCGGAAAGCCACGTTGGGCATCGGTGCCACCGTGCGGCGGAAGGGGTGCGCGATGCTGTCAGCCGAAAGGCTCGCAGTGGCAACCTGGTACAGCAGCGGCTGAAAGCAGTGATGATTGTGCTTGTCGAGCAGCAGCACCTTGTATGGTCGGCCTTCAAGCCCTTTGATCAGCTCCAGGCCCGCGAAGCCGCCACCGACGACGATCACCGTCGGATACGTCAATTCCTCGTACGCTTTACGGACCGCTGTGGACATGGGGCGGCGAAGATCGCTTGAATTGTCACCCCGAACGCAGACGAGAGCAACAACACTCTCCTTCGATTGTCACCCCGAGCGCAGTCGAGGGGCAACCATACTCTCCTTCGATTGTCACCCCGAGCGCAGTCGAGGGGCAACCATACTCTCCGTCGATTGTCACCCCGAGCGCAGTCGAG
>JANOPI010000452.1:0-8755 GCA_031421755.1 Flavobacteriales bacterium
TGGCGAGTGCCACCTGCAGGACCTGAGCTACGAGAACGGTAAGGAGGCCAGCCGCTACCAGTTTGAACGCCGCACCTTCGATCCGATCGACATCGGCGAGACGATCAAGCTGCACATGACCCGTTGCATCCTCTGTTACCGCTGCGTGAAAGTGGCCGATCAGCTGACCGATGCGCGTGTGCATGGCGTGATCAACCGCGGCGACGTTAGCGAGATCAGCACGTACATCAGCAACATCATCGACAACGACTTCAGCGGTAATGTGATCGATGTGTGCCCGGTGGGCGCGCTCACCGATCGTACGTTCCGCTTTGCCAGCCGCGTCTGGTTCACCAACCCGCTGAATGCGCACCGCGATTGCGAGAACCCGAAGTGCAGCGGGAAGGCCGTTGTGTGGATGAAGGGCGCGGAGCTCCTACGCGTAACCGGCCGTAAGGACATGTGGGGCGAGGTGGAGGACTTCATCTGCAACACCTGCCGTTTCGAGAAGAAGCAGACCAGCGACTGGACCATCGAAGGACCACGCAAGATCGACCGTCACAGCGTGATCAGCCAAGGGCACTACGACAAGAAGCTTCAGCAAAAGTTGCTCGCTTCTGCCGCGCCGGATGCGCCGTCCATCGAGCCGTTCGATTTCAACAAGCGCTAGATGACCATCCTCACCCTCGTCATCTTCCTCAGCGTCCTGCTCCTGATCACGCTCGGCGTGGCGGCGTACGAGACCTACGGCGAACGCAAGGTGGCGGCCTTCATGCAGGACCGCATCGGCCCGGACCGCGCAGGGCCCTTCGGACTGCTGCAACCGCTTGCCGATGGCGGCAAGATGTTCATGAAGGAGGATTTCATTCCCGCCTCCGCCAACCGCTGGCTCTATTTCCTCGGCCCCGCCATCGCCATGAGCACGGCGTTGCTCACCGGCGTCGTGATCCCCTGGGGCGGCACGGTCACGATCGGCGACTTCACCATGAACCTGCACGCTGCGGATCCCGAGATCGGCATCCTGTACGTGTTCGCCATGGTAAGCATCGGTGTGTACGGCATCATGCTCGGCGGCTGGGCCAGCAACAATAAGTTCGCGCTGTACGGTGCCATCCGGGCCAGCAGCCAGATGATCAGCTACGAGCTGGCCATGGGCATGAGCATCGTTGCACTCGTGCTGCATACCGGTACGCTCAGCATGGGCGGCATCGTCGCTGGCCAGTTGGACGGCCTATGGAACATCGTTTACCAGCCGTTCGGTTTCCTGCTCTTCCTCGTTTGCGCGTTCGCCGAATGCAACCGCGCGCCGTTCGATCTGCCGGAATGCGAAACAGAACTGGTCGGTGGCTACCACACGGAGTTCAGCAGTATGAAGCTGGGCTTCTACCTGTTCGCCGAGTACGTGAACATGTTCATCAGCAGCGCGGTAATGAGCACGCTCTTCTTCGGCGGCTACGACATTCCGTTCGTTGATCAGGTGGGCCAAACGGGCCTGCTCATCACGGCCCTCGGCACCCTGATGCTCTTCGCCAAGATCGGCTTCTTCATCTTCCTCTTCATGTGGATCCGCTGGACGCTCCCTCGTTTCCGGTATGATCAACTGATGAACCTCGGGTGGAAGGCCCTGATACCCCTCTCCATCCTGAACGTGCTGCTCACCGGTGGAGCGGTGCTCCTCTGGCCGAAGATCAAAGTGATGATAGGACTATGAGCGCCCCGATGAAACTGACGCAACGCTCCCGTGTGGTGAGCAACAAGAAGATGACGCTGATGGAGCGCATCTACTTCCCGGCCATCGTAAAGGGCATGTCGATCACGCTTCGGCACTTCTTCCGGCCGAAGAAGGTGTCCTTGCGGTATCCGGAGGAAGAACGCCCTCGTAGCCCAGGCTACCGCGGCATGCACGTGCTGAAGCGCGATGACCAAGGCCGCGAGCGCTGCACAGCCTGCGGGCTTTGCGCTGTTGCTTGTCCTGCCGAAGCGATCACCATGGTGGCCTCCGAGCGCAAGAAAGGCGAAGAGAAACTCTACCGCGAGGAGAAGTACGCCAGCGTGTACGAGATCAACATGCTGCGCTGCATCTTCTGCGGCGATTGTGAGGATGCTTGCCCCAAAGAGGCGATATTCCTTACCGACCGCTTGGTCCCCACGGACTACGAGCGTATGCCGTTCGTATACGGCAAGCAATGGTTGGTGGAACCGCTGGATCCCTCACTCCGTGTAGATATCAGCAAACGCCAGACGCCGGAAGTGCTGAAGTTCAAGGAGCACAAGCAGTTCGCGCACAATCGCTGAGCGGCCCATTGGTCCGTCATTTTCCGGGAGAAGACATCGCAGTGGGCGTTCCGGCCTGTGTGACGAGGAATTCCGTGCGGCGGTTCGCGAAGTGCTCTGACTCGCTGCATCCGATCCCATCGACGCACTTGTTCACAGGCTGACGCTCGCCCATGCCGACGGCGCGCAGTCGACGTTCTGCGATGCCCTGCGAAACCAGGTAGGCCTTGGTGCTTTGTGCCCGCCGTACGCTGAGGAACTGATTGAACGAAGCACCACCGCGGCTATCCGTATGTGACCGGAGGTCCAGGGTTATGCTGCTGTCAAGTCGCAACACCTGAGCCACCAGGTCAAGCTCACCCTCCGCGTCCGTGCGGATCTCCGCACTGTTGTAGTCGAAGAGGATCGGACGCATTTTCAGGGCCTGTCCGATGTCCTCTCCCAACAGGGAAGGCACCATGCGGAACCCATCCGGACCGCCCAAGGACTGTTCCATGAAGGCCAACACGCTGAAGTCCACGGTGACGCTCGCGGGCACATAGCCGGGTTTGCTGAAGGACACTTCAAGGACCTGTTCGCTGCCGAACCTCCGGTCGGCGATCTCCCCCATGCACGCCCCGAATGAGTTCGTCGTTCCCGTGAAGAGCTCCCGACCATCCCGCTTATCGCGTATCATTACCTGTACCCCCTCCAGTGAAGCTCCTGAGATGGCATCCGTGAGCATGGCGTTCACCGGCAGGTCCATGACGCTCTTCAGGACGATGTCGTGCAAGTTCGCGTCGCCGAAGGGTGAAATGTCCTCCACGAAAGCCTGATCGCCACCAGGCAAAGAGGCCTGTACGCTGTAAGGAACCTGCCCCGTGCGCAACTGGTAGCGCCCCTGGAGGTCGGTAACCGTGCGCATGATCTCCTTGCCACGGATGTCAAGCAACGTGATGGGCACACGCGCCACAGGTAAGCGGTCATCCTCGTCCAACACACGACCTGCCCAAACGACTCCTTCAGTATCGTCCGCAGCAGTGTCGAGCAGTGTGTAGTGGCTCTTCATCGGCTCTATCACCGCAATGGCCACAAAGCGCCCCATGTCCAATCGCCGTTCCAGGTGTTGTTCGTTGAGATCGTCGACATCAATGTGGAATCCCATGGTCGCGCTAGGCCCGTTGGGGTGCGTGAGCGTAAGGACCAAAGCGACCCGCTCGCCAAGCCGCACCGGCCCCAAGGAGCCGGCTGCCATCCCGTAAGCATCAGTGCCGACAGCGATCGGCTGGCGAGTGCCCGTGCTGTCCAGCAGGTGCACATACACTCCCGGCACAGGTAGGCCGGTAGATCTGTCCAGTACGCGCAGGCTCACCGGTACTTCCAATATGGATGATAGGACGATATCCGGCATCGACACTTCCTCCTCCGCCACAAGGAGGATGTGCTCATCCATCGGCAACTCTTGCTCCCCGGCGCCCGGAATTCCCGCGGAGATGGTCATCGCCTTCGGAGGTACTACGAAGGAATAGCCTCCATCAGCGCGGGTAAGCTGCTCAGCCGCGATGGACCGGTCCGGACGAATGATGCGTACAGGAATACTCGCCAATGGCTTTTGCGTTTCCTTATCCACCACCTTTCCGGTCACTCGCACATGGCGCTCGAACGGGGAGTCCAATTCCACCCGGTAGATGTCCGCATCGCCAGCGCCTCCATTACGGTCGCTGCTGAAGTAGCCGGTCACATTGTCGGCCATCAGTGCGAAGCCCATGTCGTCCGCTCGGCTGTTCACCGGTGCCCCCAGATTCACGGGAGCTTGCGGCACTCCCCCGAAGATCCACGAGAGGTATACGTCCGATCCGCCCAACCCCGCGCGACCATCACTGGCGAAGAACAAGACGTTCGCCCCATGTGTGCAAGGAAAGAGCTCATCCCCTTCCGTGTTGATGGTAGCGCCCATGTTGCGTGGTTCGCCCCATTGACCTGACAGGTCGCGCGTGGTGCACCAGATGTCCACGCCACCGATACCGCCAGGACGGTTGCTGGCGAAGTACAGGGTCTTGCCATCCGCCGATAGTGCCGGATGCCCCGTGGACCAAGACGCGTTGTTGAACGGGAAGGCTTGTTCTTCGGCCCAAACGCCATTGACAAGCCGCGAAGTATAGATGTGCAGATTATTGAAGCCGTCCTCCCCCTCTTCTGACTTGCCATCGAGGAAGCTGTTGCGGGTGAAGTACATCTCCGTGCCTTCCGCATTGAAGGTGGCGTTGCTTTCGTGGTATCGGGTGTTCACGCTTCCCTTCAGCAAGCGCACTTTGCCTTCGTCCTCGATATAGAGGTTCAAGAAGGGCTTGTCATCCCACGCGTATTTCAAGCGCACGCTGGCTTCGACCACGCGGGTGGAAGCGAACACGAGCCTCCCGTTCAACAGGGAAGGACCCATGTCCATTGCCTCGCTGTTGATGGTTACCGGGGTCAATTTTCCCTCGAAAAGGGGATCTACGAGAAGCAGGCCGTACTGACCAGCGCTGTTCGCCTGGGCGTTCGCGCGACCATCTGTCGGGGCGTGCTTGGCGAAGGCCGACATTACGCTGTCCGCTTGGGCGTACTTGCCGTTCACCCGCAGGGCATCGGCGTAGTTGTAGAGATCCGACGGGTCGGCCGTTTCCGCGCCCACGATCAACGCGTACCATTTCTCGGAGCTTCCCAGGTCGCGCACGCGCCGGTAGCTATCCGCCAGGCGTCGGGCAGCACCAAGGTCGTCGGCACCGAGCTCGAACGCGCGCTCATAAGCGGTGATCGCTTGCGCGAAACCGTACTGCACATACAGCCGATCGGCTTTCCGCAGCATGGCTTCCTGGCCGTATGTCGACGTGGTGAATGCCGCAAGTGCGAGGGCCGCCAGGAGGTGGAATGAACGCTTCATCATCATCATCTGCTTCATCATCAACATCTTCAGAAGTACCGAGGTGAACGCAACAGGCGCTTGGTGAATGCGAGATCGTAGCTGAGCATCACTTCATGTGAGCCGCCATGTTGGGAACTGAGACGGGAGAGCGAGAAATCATACGCATATCCAGCGCGCAATTGATCGGTGATCTGGTAACTGAATATGCCGCTTACTTCCTTCGCGGTGCGGTAGGCAGCGCCGGCCCACAGCTTCTCCATGAACAGGAAATTCGCGGACAGATCGGCGGACAACGGCGCGCCTGCCACTGTTTTCACCAGCGCCGAGGGCCGGAATTTCACTTCCGGGGAAAGCGCGAACACATAGCCCGCGATCAGGAAGTAGTGGTGCTCTTCGCGGAACGCGCGCACGTCACCGTTCTCAGTCCGGGCTATGAGGTCTTCGCGCAGGAGCTTCGGCGTGGAAAGTCCCACATACCCTTTTTTGCCCCAGTAGTACAGTCCGAAGCCGAAGTTCGGCCTCAAGCCTCCGCGGATGTCCTGTT
Source organism: Flavobacteriales bacterium (assembly GCA_031421755.1). Taxonomy (GTDB): domain Bacteria; phylum Bacteroidota; class Bacteroidia; order Flavobacteriales_F; family PHOS-HE28; genus PHOS-HE28. Next base: position 5,682 of record JANOPI010000452.1, read on the forward strand.
GGTATATCGGATCATTGGCATCCGTGCCCGGCACACTGCTCATACGCATCCGCATGCTGTTGAACCCGGCCTTCAATCCGAACGCCAGCCGTGTGTTCTTTTTCACTTTGATCCGGTAGGCGAAATCCGCGAACACTCCTGTAGACTTGCTTGGGCCGATCCGGTCATCCACCACGGAAAGACCTAGGCCGATGGCTTTTGTGCGCATGGGCGTATGTGCCAAGAGCGAGTTCGTGGCCGGGGCGCCATCGATGCCGATCCACTGTCGGCGTGCGAGCACGGTGCCATTCATAACGTCGGCGCTACCGGCGTAACCGGGGTTCACCGTCATCATGTTCCACATGTACATCGTGTACATCGGATCCTGCTGCGCATGTGCGCCGAGGATAAGCAACACGCTACCTAGGAGGAGGGACATTCTTGAGTTCATGGCAGTTGTGTTCAACGCGTTATCGGGCGATCTGCAGGTAGCCGTTCATGGTGCGCGTTTCGCCATCCGCGATCTCCACCACATAGAAGTAGGTTCCGTCAGGCAAGCGGTCCGAACCCAGGCCGCGTGCGCAGGTGCCATCCCAAGCGTTGCGGTAGTCGCCGCTGCTATGGACCACATGACCCCAGCGATTGAAGATCTCGACCTTCACCACCGCGTTGTCGCCAAGGCCCTGGATGACCCAGTTGTCGCCGACGCCATCACCGTTGGGCGAGAAGCCGGATGGGATCACCAGTGGATCATCGCGATCGGAGGTAACAGTGACCATCGCGGTGCAGCTGCTGCTGTTGCCGCTGGCGTCCGTAACGATGAGTGTTACTTCATAGCTGCCCGTGGTGGTCCAACTTTCCGTGTCGAGGCTGTAGCTCAGGCTGTCGCAATTGTCAGCGCTGCCGCCGTTCAGTTGCACCGCTTCGATGTTCGCCACACCATTATCATCCAGGCCGATGGTGATGTCCTGGCAACTCACGGTCGGAGCGATGGTGTCGAGCACCGTGACGACCGTGATGCAGCTGGACACATTGCCTTGGTCGTCAATGATCGTAAGGGTCACGCTGTTCTCGCCCAGTTGGTCACAGCCGAAGTCGGTCTCGCTGGCCACGATGCTGATGATGGTACCGTTGTCCGTGGAACCTCCATCGATATCGTTCGCAATGATGCTCGCGCTACCGTTCTCATCCAGGTAGATCGTCGTTGGTTGGCAGAGCGCGTTCGGTTCATCTGTGTCGTTCACAACCACCGTAGCGGTGCAGGTGGAGCTGTTCCCACTCGCGTCCGTAACAGTGAGGACCACCGTGTAGCTGCCCACCGAGCTGAAGGTGTTGGTGCTCGTGGTGAAGGTGAGCGCACCGCAGTTGTCGCTGCTGCCCCCGTTGAGTTGTGCGCCGGTGATGATCGCGGTGCCGTTCTCGCCAAGCGAGATGGTGATGTTCTGGCAGACCACGTTCGGTGCGATGGTGTCCAGTACGGTCACTACAGCGATGCAGGAATCGCTGTTGCCGTTGGCGTCCAGAGCGATGAGTGTCACGTTGTTCGCGCCGAGAGCCGAGCAGTCGAATGCCATTTGTGAAGCGGTGAGGCTGGTGACGTCCACGTTGTCGCTGCTCCCACCATCGATGTCCGCTGCGGTGATGCTCGCGCTTCCGCTCGCATCCAGGTAGATGGTCGCAGGCTGGCATAGAATGGACGGCGGAATGCTGTCGATCACGGTCACGCTCGCGCTGCACATCGAACTGTTCCCGCTGGCATCCGTCACAGTGAGGATCACGGTGAAGCTGCCGACGGTGTTGAATGTGCTGATATCGCTGCTGAACCCGAGGCCAGCGCAGTTGTCTGTGGTGCCGCCATCCAGTTCAACCCCTGTGATGCCAGCTGTACCCGCGCTATCGAGCGCCAGCGTGATGTTCTGGCAGATCACCGTAGGTGCGATAGTATCCATCACCATGACCACAGAGGTGCAGCTCATGGTATTGCCGCTGGCATCGGTAACGGTGAGCGTTACGGTGTTGCTGCCCACATTGCTGCAGTCGAACATGGTCTGCGAGGCGGTGTAGGTGACAATGGTGTCATTGTCATAGCTGCCACCATCCAGTTGCATTGGATCAATGGTGTTTTCACCCATGGAGTCGAGGTACACGAGCAGACCACCGAAGGCCAAGCAGTTGGCTTCAGGCAGAATGGTATCGATCACTGTCACAGAGGAAGTACACGATACGCTGTTGCCGCCCGCATCCGATGCTGTCACGGTCACACTGTATATTCCAGCGTGTTCGAGCACGCTCACGTCCGTCGTCAGAACGAGGATCGCGCAGTTGTCGCTGCTTACGCTGACCAGGTCACTCGCGTTGACCACGGCCTGGCCCATGCTGTCCAGCACCAGCGTGAATGGTTGGCAATTCAACGTCGGAGCGATTGTATCGAGCACGGTCACGATCGCCACGCAATCATCGCTGTTGCCACCGTCGTCGGTCACGGTCAAGGTCACGTTGTTCGTGCCTAGGTTGCTGCAATCGAACGCTATCTGCGAAGCGATCAAGCTCACGATGGTGCCGTTGTCCGTGCTACCGCCGTCGATATCCGCTACCACGATCGTCGCGTTACCAGCGGCGTCGAGGTAGGTGGTCACCGGTTGGCACAGTGTGATAGGAGGATTGTTATCACTGATGGTGACAGTAGCGGCGCAGCTATCGATGTTGCTGGTGATGTCCTGCACGAACACCCAGATGGTGGTGTCGCCCACGACGTTCACACTGTCGGTGCTGGTCCAGCTGGTGAGGCCGCTGCTGCAGTTGTCGCTCCAAGTGGCGATCGCACTAGCAGTGATCACAGCCCAGCCGTTCGCATCCACGTTGATGGTGGCATCGGCGCAGGCCAGTGTTGGTGCGAGGGTATCCTGCACCGTGACAGTAGCGCTACACATGCTGCTGTTACCGCTTGCGTCGGTCACGGTCAAGGTCACCGTTTGCGGACCGAGGTTGCTGCAATCGAAGCTGGCGGTGCTTGCGCTGTATGTGAGCATGCTGGTTCCGCAGTTGTCGCTGGAACCACCGTTCAGATCAGCGCCGGTGATGGTCACGTTGCCGCT
>JANOPI010000453.1:0-2085 GCA_031421755.1 Flavobacteriales bacterium
GCCGCACCGTGATCGACCAGCCCTTCCGCCGTGGGCCCTTCGCTGTTGGCAAGCTGGTGGCGGGCGTCTATCAGCTCACCTTGCGCGATGGAAACGACAGACCGGTCGCGGTGGGGCGGTTCGTGAAGGAGTGATGAGCCTCAAGGCGCTGCTCGCCAGCAGCACATGCCGGTTGTCCGCGTGCAGTTCCTATTGCCGCATCAAGCGCGCACTCCGCCCCTCGTCGGTGGTGAGGATATAGATACCCGGAACCAGATCATCGAGGTGGACACGATCGACCTTGCGGAAGGTGCGGACGATCTTCCCGGTGAGGTCTTGTATCCTTCCTGTCAGCGGTTCATCGAACCGGAAGCTCCGGTCAACGGGGTCGAAGCGGACCGAAGCGTTCGGGCTTGTTACCGTGGGATCCACCATTCCGATGGTCAGCTGCCCCACGCATTGGCACGCGGCCGTCCACGTGTCGTTGATCGTTGTGGGGTCGGCATCGTCGCAGGCATCCCCGGGTGCGGCATGCAGCGGCGCACCCGTACAATCCGGCGCACCGTACACCGCGAAGTGATCACGGGTCGTGCCTGCGTAGTCCTGCATCGATCCACCTGCGAACAAGCGGTCCGCTGTGACCTCCACGGCCAGCACCGTTCCCGGGTTCATGAACTGGGGGTCCCAGTCCACTGTGGTCAACGTATTCCGGTCCAGGATGGCCAGCTGGTCCTGTGGCTGATCACCCACGGTGTTGAACGCACCACCCAGGTAGATCCGGTCGTTCCGGGCGTGAACAACGTGGCAATCCTGGATGCCGGTCCCTTCGATGCCCACATCCCAAAGCAGCAGCGCACCGGTGGTGCGATCGAACAGGAGCAGGTCTTCCACCACGCCGGAACTGTCGTTGATCAAGCCGGCCGCGAAGAGGGTATCCCCCACCACTTCCAGCGAACTCACCGCAGTGCTGTTGATGTACCCTTCGAACTCGAAGAGGTATTCTCCGGTGGCGATATCCAATGCGTAGAGCCCGCCCGGACCGAAGGTGGTCACGTACAGGGTATCACCGGACAGCAGCATCAGATCCACATCATCTTCCGTGGCCGGCCATGCGTACACCGCGGCATCCGGCGAGCGGGAAACGGCGGCGAGGCCATGCACCTCAACCCCGTTCACTTGGGATATGCCCAAGCCCCCTAGGAATACGGCGGTATCATTCACCGCCATGGTGCGGACCATCGGCCCATCCACCACCGGGGCCCAAGGCGTGAGCGATGCATCCGTCAGGCGCAACTCGGCCACGTGCCAACGGTCTTCGCCATTCACCTCGCTGAAGTAGCCCCCGATCAGCAGGGTGCTGTCCAGCAGGATCATCGAAAACACGGTTTGCCCGCCACCGCTCAGCACCGGACCCCAATCCGTAGGCAGGCCCGTGCGCATATCCATCGCCGCGATCCGGTGCCGCGGTACCCCACCCATGGTGGAAAAGAGCCCACCGAAATAGACGTGATCGCCGGAGATGGCGATGCTGTGGATCGCGTTCCCATGGAAGGGCAAGCGCCAGTCCGTCTCCTCACCGGTGATGGCGTCAAGGGCCAGGATCCCTTGTGGAGTCCCCCCTGCTTGGTACCCTCCTACAAGCAGCATTCCCTCATGGAGCGCAAAACAGGTAACGTACAAACCCGCAGCGCCAGACCATTCGAAGAGGCTACCATCGCTCACGGACAAAGCGGCTACGAGCTGCGCGGACCCGCCGGCCAGTTCCTCGAATCCTCCTCCTACGAACAGGGTATCCCCTTTCAGCAGCATGGCCGTTACCGATCCATTCGGGTTCGGTGCCCACGGAAGAAGGTCTCCGGTCGCGAGATCGACCGCAGCGAGATTGTCCCTGAATTGACCGCCCGTTTGCCAAAATGTCCCGCCGAAATACAGCGCGTCCCCGTGGACCGCAATACACCCGACGGCACCATTCGTGGAAGGAGCCCAAGGCAATACGGCCCCTGTTGTCCGATCCAGCGCGGCGAGATCAAGGTGCTGTTCTCCGTTCACTTGGGAGAACGAGCCACCGATGTAGATCACATCGGCTGTTCGGGCGAACGCACCCAC